>JAJRTI010000058.1 GCA_024278415.1 Planctomycetota bacterium
CGCGGCTTGCACTGGGCTATGTTGTGGCAGCCCTTCGGGCTGCGGTGGCCGCGAGGGGTTGCACGCAGGCGAAGAGCCGGGACGTTTGTTGTGAACCTGCCTGAATCCACTTCGAAACTGAAACTCCAGAATGCGACGCGTTGGGATACGTACAATCAGACCTACACCCGAAACAAAGGAGACCATCTTCGATGGAAGATGCTGAACTGAAGGACTTGGTCAAGCAGATGCGCGACGAC
This sequence comes from Planctomycetota bacterium, assembly GCA_024278415.1. Next base: position 240 of record JAJRTI010000058.1, read on the forward strand.
GGCCTGTCGCTGAACGAGATCCTCGATGCGCTTCACAAGGAGCACGAGGTCAAACTCACGTTCCTCGACCTCCGCATGCTTGTCGCTGAGATTGAGAAGAGCCAGCCAGTGGAGAAGGCGCCACCCAAACGGGAGAAGCCAAAGGAGGAGGGCGAGGAGCCCGCGACGCCGGGCGGCGCTTCGATCGAGATCGATCAGATCATGCAGCCGGGCGCGCAGATCAGCGGGGCGGCAAGCTTGCCCTCTGGCGCGAAGGTCAAGTGGTTCGTCGATGCGATGGGGCGCTTGGGGATGAACCTCGCCCCTGGGTCTGCGCAACCCACCCAGGCCGACATCCAAGTGTTCCAGCAGGCGCTCGCTCAGAAGCTCCAGGGCGGCGCGTAGGCGCGGCTCAGCCGGGGATGTTTCCCCCGCCCTTACACGCGGAGCAGGGCGCGAGCATCTTGGGCGAAGGCGCCCGAGATGTGGGCCGCCTGAAACTCGGCGACGTCCAGGTGCGTTCCTCGGAAGCACACGCGCCTCGTTACTGGAGCTGCGGCGCGTTCCTCATCGCCAGCCGGCCCGGTTTGTCCCAGGAACCGCATGGAAGTAGAATAGCGGCCTGGCGCCTGCATGGGCGCGGCGCTCGAATACCGACTACCTGAATTCGGCCAAACCATGTTCCGTATTGGCCCCAGACTAGATGCCGGCCTGCCGGGCAACACGCTGACGTACGTCAAGCTGCTCGCGCTGCTCGCGGTGTTGCTCATCGCGCTGGCCCGCGTGCTGCCGCGCCTGACGAGCGAACCGACGGAGGAGGAGCGCCGCGGGCGCATGCGCGTGAACGTACGCGCGCCGCGGGCCAAGGGCAGGCTCCCCACGTTCGTGGCTGACGCGCGCGGCCCCAAGCCTGGCGCTCGCAGTTTGATCGTGTCCGAGGACGAGCGCACTCGCCTGGACAGCGTCCCGGACGATAAGAGCCCGATCGGCCACGCACAATTGATGCTACTGCTGCGCAAGGTTCAGGCGATGTCGGCGGACGAACTGCGGTCGCTCGCGGATCCGGCGGTCGGGTACACGGCGCTTGGCGTCGCGCCGGAGAAGCACCGCGGCAGGGTCGTGCGGTTCGTGGGCACGCTTGCCCGAGTGGCCAAGAGCAACATCGACGCGTCGGCCGCCGGCGTGAGCCAACTCTATGAAGGCCAGGTCATCGGCCGACACTACCGCGTGTACAGCTTTTACGTCATCGACGAGCCCGCAGGCTTCAAGGTGGGGAAGGACGTGGTCGAGCTGGTGGGTGTGTTCTTCCGGCACATCATCTATGAGACACAGGAGGGGGGCTGCCGGCGAACTCCGGTGCTGATCGCCAAAGAGATTCGACACTACAAGGCCGGCGGGGTCCTGGAGCCTGCGCCACGCCCGGCGCCCGTGCCGGTGAGCCGCCCGTCCCGCCCGGTGCGGCCCAAAGGCCCGTTCCTCGATGGCCTTGAGCGCATGATCTTGGACGACGTGCCCGAACAGACGATGAAGCTGGACCCCAAGGTGCTGGGGTTCATGCTGCGCAAAGTCGCAGTGACGGCCCCCGCCACGATCGAGGCGTACGCGGACCCGTCGATCACGTATGACAGTTTCGTCGATAGCCCCACCGAATGCCGCGGCCGCGTGGTGCGGTTCATCGGCACCCTTCAGCGGCTTGTCAAATCCGGCCCCAAGATCGACGCGGCTCGGATCGACGCGGGCCTCCCGGCGGTGTACGAGGGGCAGATTCGTGACAAGAATTGGGATCTGTACAGCTTCTATCTGACTGATCCGCCGGAGGGCTTTCGCGTGGGTGAGGACGTGGTGGTACTCGCGGGCGCGTACTTGACGAACCTCGTTTACGAGATGCGCGGCGGTGGCCTGAAGGCGACGCCGCTGATCATCGCCCGGCGTCTCGAGCTGTATGAGCCGCCGCCGACTCCCCCCCCGGCCACGGAAGCCGCGTGGGCGCGGCTGAGGGCGCAGCCGGCGCTGGCTGCCGCGCTTGCCGCGCTGGTCATCCTGTTTGGCGCACTCGCCTTGGCGCTTCGTGCGAAAGTCATGGCGCGGGGCAGCGCGCGAGAACAAGCCATCGCGCGGAAGATCGCCGAACTCGAGCAGGACCTCGACGTATGAACAAGGCCGTATTCCTGGATCGCGACGGCACGCTCGTGGAGGACGTGGGCTACGCAAGCGCGCCGGACCAGATGCACCTACTGCCGGGCGCGGCCGAAGCGGTTGCTGAGTTCAGACGCCGTGGCTACCTCGTTGTGCTGATTACGAATCAGTCCGGCATCGGCCGGGAGTTGTTTACCGAGGCCGACGTCGCGGCGATGCACGAGAAGATCCAGGCCGATCTGGCCGCGGCCGGCGGGGCGCTCGACGCGATCTACTACTGCCCACACATGCCGTCGGACGCGGCAGCGTGCAAGTGCCGGAAGCCCCTGCCGGGCATGATCCTGCAAGCGGCCAAGGAGCATGACATTGAGCTGAGCCAGTCAATCATGGTTGGAGATAAGCCGAGCGACGTGGAAGCCGGTAGGGCCGCGGGCTGCCGCGTAGGGCTCGTGGCGACGGGGCCTGCTGCTGAGTGCGCCCCGGACTTCGTGGTGCGTAGCTTGTGCGAAGTGATTCCGCACCTGGACGGCGAGACGTGAAGCTGCCTGCCGAACGCATTCTCGTGCGCTGCCCCAACTGGGTGGGCGACATGGTCATGGCGACGCCGGTGTTGCGGTGCTTGCGCGAGAACTATCCCGCCGCGCACATCACGCTTATGTTGCGGCCGTACGTGCGCAATCTTGTGGCACACAGTCCTTGGCACGATGACGTTGTTGAGACGGAGCGAGCGGGGGAGACGTTCGGCTCGTTTGGGTTCCGGCGCACGATCAAGGAACTTCGGTCGCGAAAATTCGATCTCGGCCTCATTTTGCCCAACTCGTTTCGTTCGGCGCTCGTCGCCAGGCTGGGGAGAGTCCAGAAACGTATTGGGTACGCGAGAGACGCCCGTGGTTGGCTGCTGACGCATGCCCTTCCGAGGCCATCGAGGGACGGGAAGTTCGCGCCGACGTACATGGGCGATTACTATCTGGCGCTGTGTGAACACATTGGGTGCGAGATCGGAGAGCGACATCCAGAGCTATTCACGACGCCAGGAGATGACGCTGCCGCGCGGAATCTCTTGGCCGAGGCTGGGGTGGACCTTGGTAGGCCGCTGGTGTTGATCTGCCCTGGGGCATCGTTCGGCTCGTCCAAGCATTGGCCCACAGAGCGATGGGCGAAGCTGGCCGACATGCTGGCCGAGGGCCTCGGCGTCAGCGTGGTTGTGACAGGGGGCGAGGCGGAAGTGGCCCTCGCACACGAGCTTGTGTCGCTGTGTCAGCGAAAACCCGTGAACCTGGCCGGGGCGGCTGGCGGGCTGGCGTTACTCAAGGCCGTGGTGAAATTGTCGGATTTGATGGTGACCGTGGACAGCGGGTCTCGGCACGTGGCCTTGGCGTTTGGGCGGCCAACGGTCGTGCTCATGGGGCCGACTCACCCGGGGTACACCCAAACGTCGCTTGAACGAGGCGAAGTGATCCGCTTCGACGTAGACTGTGGGCCGTGCCAGCAGAAAGGGTGCGCGACCGATCACCGCTGTATGACGCTCATCACGCCGGAATGTGTATTGGAGTCATGCCAGCGGGTGCTTGGTGGGTAGATGTCGGCGACACTTTGGGAGGAGGCCGCACGCGAGGGAAACAGATCCGCGCACGCGACACGGGCTCACCCCCGGTGAGGGGGGGCAAATGCGCACATCTGCGCAGAACTCGCCCCGATTTAGCGCTTGACACGCCTTTCTTATATGTTACAATGTGGGACTTGCCGGACCGCCCTAGTTGTGGTCGGCCCGGTGTTATTGGCGCCTTCTAAGTCGGTGGCGTGCCGCTGGAGACAGTGATGGCCGACGTCCGCATCGAGAATGTAACGAAGGTTTATCCCGGCAACGTGACGGCTGTTCGAGGCGCCAATCTGCACATTCGGGACAAAGAATTCCTCGTGTTGGTCGGCCCTTCCGGATGCGGTAAGTCGACCACCCTGCGCATGGTCGCAGGCTTAGAGGATATCACAGAAGGCTTGGTCAAGATCGAAGACGTTGTTGTAAACGATGTGCCGCCGAAGGATAGAGACATTGCGATGGTCTTCCAGAACTATGCGCTCTATCCTCATATGACGGTGTATAAGAACATGGCCTTCGGCCTCAAGTTGCGTCGATACCCCAAGGACGAGATCAACCAGCGGGTACAAGACGCGGCCAAGATCCTTGGAATCACCGAACTGCTCGAACGCAAGCCCAAGGCCCTGTCGGGCGGGCAGCGTCAACGTGTGGCCGTGGGCCGCGCAATCGTGCGCAAGCCCAAAGTGTTCCTGTTCGACGAGCCTTTGAGCAACCTGGACGCGAAGTTGCGCGTCGAAATGCGCGCGGAACTGAACAAGCTTCACCACCGCCTGCAGACGACCATGATCTACGTCACACATGATCAGGTGGAGGCCATGACGCTCGGTGATCGCATCGTGGTGATGAACGATGGCGTGATCCAACAGGTCGACGAGCCGCTGGAGCTGTACGAGCGTCCGCAGAACCAGTTTGTGGCTGGCTTCATTGGCACGCCGCCTATGAATTTCATTGACGGCACGCTCGATCAGGAAGACGGCGCGGTGTTTTTCAACGAAGGCCGGCAGAGACTGCGGCTGCCGGAGGATCTCGCACCGGGCCTGAAAGACTATATCGGCAAGGCCGTGACCTTCGGCATGCGCCCAGAGCACATGGACGACAAAGCGTTCGTGGGCGAAGTGGCGAACGATACGACCCTCGAGTGTATGGTGAACGTGGTCGAGCCTTTGGGCGACGAGACATTGCTCTACCTTGCCACGACCAACCACGATTTCATCGCAAAGGTCGATTCGCACCACCGCGTGGAAGTGAACCAAGAGATCGAGGTCGTGCTCGACATGAGCAAGGCTCACATCTTCGACGCGGATACGGGTGACAACTTGACTCTGAGCCGGACCGCCATGAACCAATCGTAGCCAGCGCCGATGGTTTCGTTTGCCTTGTCATGGAGTGGGTCCGCCCACTTTTTTTGTTTCTGCTGAGAGCGTAGACCGCGACCTTAGAGGCCCCTGTTTGCACGCGACAAGATAGAAAGCCCCCCTCGATGGACCCCGCAGAGATTCTCCGACTCGTCGATACCCTACATCGGGACAAGGACATCGACCCTGAGGTCGTGTTCCAAGCCCTCGAAGCCGCGATTCTGTCCGCCGCGCGGCGCCGGTTTGGCGAGTCCGACAATATTCGCATTACCATCGACAGGGAAAACGGCGAGATCCAGGCGTGGGACGGCGACGAGAAGCTGCACGTGGATCCCGCAGAGCTGGGGCGCATCTCGGCTCAGACCGCGCGGCAGGTGATGCTCCAAAAGATCCGGGAAGCTGAGCGGGACGTCATTTACGACGACTACGAGACACAACTGGACGCAGTCGTGACCGGCGCGGTGCAGCGCTTCGAAGGGTCGAGCATGATTGTGGACCTGGGCAAGACTGAGTATATCCTGCCGCGCTCCGAGCAGATCACCAACGAGTACTACCACCCAGGCGAGCGCATCCGCGCCATGGTCGTTGATGTGCGCAAGCAAGGCAGCCGAGTCAAGATTATCCTCTCGCGTGCACACGAAGACTTCGTGCGCCGGCTGTTCGAGATCGAAGTGCCAGAGGTCGCGGAGGGCGTCATCGAGATCAAAGGCATTGCCCGCGAACCCGGGCACCGCACCAAGGTCGCGGTCGAGAGCACGGACGCCAAAGTCGATTGCGTCGGCGCCTGCGTTGGCGTGCGTGGCTCGCGCATCAAGAATATCGTCGATGAACTCAACGGCGAGAAGATCGATATCGTTCGGTGGAACGAAACCACCGAAGTGTTCATCATGAACTCGCTGAAACCCGCCGAGATCTCGGACATCATCCTGTCGCCCGAGACGGGCTCGGCCACGGTCATCGTGCCTGAAGACCAACTGTCGCTGGCCATTGGCAAGCGAGGCCAAAACGTGCGGCTCGCGTCGAAGTTGTCGGGCTTCAATCTCGACATCATGAGCGACAGCGAACTGCGCGATCGCCGTGACCATGCGGTCGCCGAGTTGAAGCGTATCCCGTGCATGACGGACTCGCTCGTGGACATCCTGCTCTAAGCCGGCTTCTCGTCGCTGGAGTTGATCTCCACTGCCGAGGAAGATGAGCTGGCCGAGATTGAAGGCATTACAGCAGACATGGCCGCGCAATTGATCGCCGGCGCCCAAGCGCCGCTCGAACCCACGCCTGAGCCGGAGCCAGAAGCCCCAGCCGAGCCAAAGGGTTCAGAGGAAACTACTGAAGCGGCCGAGGCTGCACAGGCGACCGAGGCTACAGACCCGGCTGACCCGGCTGATCCGGCTGACCCGACCGATCCGACTGATCCGACTGATCCGACTGAATCGGCTGACCCGGCTCCGCCGGAAGCGACGGCCGCGCCGGAAGAAACAGCAGAAGCAGAAAAAGAGGCAGACTGATTTGGGCATCCGAATTCATGAACTTGCCAAAGAGCTTGGCGCGGCCAGTAAGACATTGGTTGCCGTGTGCAAGGCGCTCCACGAAAAGGGCGCGCTCGCCAAGGACGTATCCACTGCTAGCAGCTCACTTGATGCTCGCGACGAGGCCGTGGTGCGCTCGGAGTTCGCGTCAGGCTCAGACTTGATCAAAGCAGCGGCTGAGAGCGCCGGCGAGAAGCCGGCGTTCAAGCTCGCACAAGAGGCTGATGCGCTAGGGGGCATCCAGTTGATGCAGTCGCACGCGACCAAGCCCAAGGACCGAGCGCCACAGCAACTGACCCGTCCAGAAGCGCCGCCTCGGCCTGCTCCCCCACCGAAGCCTGAGCCCGCGCCTGAACCGCAACCGGAGGCCAAGCCGGAGCCGGATCCCCCCGCGAGCACGGCCGAGGTCAAAATCGCCGCCCTGCCAGGTGTGGAACCCTCGAAGCCCTCGAAGCCGCCGGAGCCTGAAGCGCCGGAGCCGGAGGCCGAGGTGCCCGCGGTGGCGGAGCCCCCGGCAGACGTGGCGCAGGTGCCGGAGGCAAAACCGGAGGCAAAACCGGAGCCAGAGGTGGTCCCGGAGCCAGCGGAGGTCGCACCGCCCGAAGAGCCCAAGAAGCCTGCCAAACCCGCCAAGCCGAAGAAGCCACGGAAACCCAAGAAGGCCACAAAAGTAGAGAAGGCGGCCAAGGAAAAGCCGGCGAAGGAAAAGCCGGCGGGTGAGCCGGAATCCTCCACGTCTGGCCCTGCCAAGGTTGCCACACCGCCGATCCCGCCAAAGACCTCACCTCCCCAGCCGCCCCAGCCGCCTCACCCTCCCCAGCCACCGCAAGCGTCTGGAGTACGCACAAAGGTGTCGCCGTCTCCTCAGGCCCCCATGACCCCGATCGCACCCAGACCCCGCCGAGTCCAAGATATCTCGGTCATGGGCCCGATCAAGCGCGAGCTTCGGCCTGAGGACTTCCCGGAGCTGAACGTGGGCGGCCTTGTCAAGGAAGCGCCCAAGGAGCCCGAGAAGCCGGTCCGCACAGCCGAGAAAAAGCCGGAAGCCACTTACGACGACGAGCCGGTCAAGGGCAAGAAGGGCAAGGGCAAGAAGGCCGGGCTGAAGGGCAAACTCAAGACTCCTTCCCGAGTGACCCACGGGGCGCCCGAAGACGCGGACATGGATATGCTCCCCGGGAAGCTGCGGGCGCGGGGCAAGCCTCGCCCCGGCACGCGGCGGCGTTCCGAACGTCTTCGGCCGATTCCCAAGACCGGCGCTGCCCGGCCCAAGACGGTCAAGAAGGACACCAAGATTACGATCACGCCGCCCATCTCCATCAAAGACCTTTCGCAGGAGATGGGCATCAAGGCAGGCGACATCATTCGCAAGATGATGATGGATCTTGGCACCATGGTCATCATCAACGAGTTGGTCGACGCGGACGCCGCTGAGGCGCTCTGCATGGAGTTCGGCTTCGAAGTCGAAATCCAGAAGGCCCAGGATGCCGAAGATACCCTCCAGCGCATGATCGAGGACGAGGGCGAGGACAAGCCAGAAGACCTGACGTTGCGCCCGCCCATCGTGACCTTGCTCGGCCACGTGGACCACGGCAAAACTTCCCTCCTCGACCGTATCCGCAAGACCAACGTCGCCGAGGGCGAGTCGGGGGGGATCACCCAACACGTCGGCGCGTACCAAGTCTCCGTCGGCGACCGTTCGGTGACCTTCCTCGACACGCCTGGCCACGCGGCATTCACCGCCATGCGCGCCCGCGGGGCCAACTGCACCGACGTGGTCGTGCTTGTCGTCGCGGCCGACGATGGCGTCATGCCTCAGACCGAAGAGGCGATCAACCATGCCCGCGCGGCGGGCGTGCCGATTGTGGTCGCGATCAACAAGTGCGACAAGCCCAACGCCAACCCCATGCGCACCAAGCAGCAACTCGCAGCCCTCGGGCTCAACCCCGAGGAATGGGGCGGCGACACCGTCACCGCTGAGGTGTCCGCCATCACAGGCCAAGGCGTCGACGAACTACTCGAAGTGCTCGCGCTCGAAGCGGAGCTGCTGGAACTCAAGGGCAACGTCAAGCGACGCGCCCGGGGCGTAGTCATCGAGGCTGAAATCTCGACTGGCCGCGGCGTGGAAGCGACGCTGCTCGTGCAAGACGGCACGCTGAAGCCGGGCGATACTGTCCTCTGTGGCCAAGGCTTCGGCCGCATCCGAAGCATCGTCAGCGACCAAGGCAAGTTGCTTGACAGCGCCGGCCCCGCGATGCCCGTGCTGGTGTCTGGGCTGTCGGCCGTGCCCGAAGCCGGCGACCGGTTCTACGTGGTCGACGACCTTCAGGCGGCGCGCGAGATAGCGGCAGAGCGCGAGCGCCATGCGCGCATGGAATCCCTGACGGCTCGGCAGCACGTCACCTTGGAAAACCTCTTCGAGCGCATTGAACTGGGCAAGGTCAAGGAAGTACGCGTCGTGCTCAAAGCCGACGTGCAAGGCTCGGTGGAAGTGCTTAGAAACTCGCTCATCGATCTCTCCACCGACGAAGTCAAGGTCAATATCTTGCACAGCGCGGTGGGCGGCATATCCGAGAGCGACGTGTTGCTGGCCGACGCAAGCGACGCGATCGTGATCGGCTTCCACGTGACGCCCGAAGACCGGGCCCGGAGCCTGGCCGAAGACAAGGGCGTAGACATCCGCATGTATAACGTGATCTATATGGCCATCGAAGACGTGAAGATGGCCATGGAAGGCATGCTGGATCCCGAGGAGCGGGAAGAGGTCGTCGGCCACGCCGAAGTGCTGCGCATCTTCCGCGTCTCCCGCTTCGGCACGATTGCCGGCTGCGTAGTGCGAGACGGATTGATCAACCGCTCGGCCCGCCTGCGCCTCATCCGGGACAGTGTCGTCATCTACGATGGCAAGATGCATTCGCTGCGCCACGAGAAGGATGACATCCGGGAAGCGCGCGCCGGGCAGGAGTGCGGTATCAAGATCGAGGGCTATGACGACGTGAAGGAAGGCGACATGATCGAGACCTATGTCGTGCGCCAAATTGCGAGGACCATCGACGGGTCGTGAGGCCGCCATGACTGTTGGCGTGTTGACTGTCCACCTGGTCGTGCGAGAGGCCTTAAGCCTGAAAGACAAACGTCGCGTGGTGCGCAGCATCCTCGACCACGCGCGAAACCGTTTCAACGTGAGCGCCATCGAATCCGGCACACGAGACGCCCGACAGCAGGCCACGCTCTGCTTCGCGACGCTTGCCGACGGCCGGCAGACTGTAGAGTCCACCCTCCAGCAGGTCGCCAACGCGATCTGTTCGCGCCCGGATGCGGAGCTGGTGGACTTCGAGATCGAGACTTTCTAAGCCGCGCGAGGTGCGCCTGGTTAGACTGCAACGGTAGACATGAAAGGCATACGCAAACATAGGCTTGCCCAGATTGTGAAGGAACAAGTGGGCAGGGTGATCCTCGGGAAGATGAAGAACCCGAGGCTGGGGTTCGTTACCGTCGTGGCCGCGGACGTCTCTTCCGACGCCCGAACGGCAAAGGTGTACGTGTCGATCATCGGCGACGAGGAGGAGCAGCAGCGCACGCTCAAGGAACTGCAAGCCGCCAAAGGCTTCATCCAGTCCCAGATCGCTCCCCACCTGGGCACGCGCAATACCCCGGTGCTGAACTTCAAGCTCGATAGGGGGGTCAAGCAGAGCTTGCTCGTGTCCCAGCTCCTCAAGAAAGTCCTGGGCGACTCGCCAGCGCAGACGGATGCCCCCAGCGACCAAGAGCAATCGGAGCCCCCGCTGTGACGAAGAAAGAGGCCGAGAAACGGATCGCCAAGGCGCTTTCGGTCTTGGCCAAACGCTTCGGAGCGCCCAGACGGCCGGTCCCGGGAGAGGAGCCTCTCGACACCCTCCTCTTCCTCGTGCTGCTCGATGGCGCTTCCGAGCGCCGCGCAGAGCGCGCGTTCAGACACATGGGGGAGCTGTTTGTTGACTGGAATGAACTGCGCGTCAGCTCGCCGCTCGAAATCGAAGAGGCGATCGCCGGCGTCGAAGACGCACGCACCAAGGCTCGCCGCATCGGCGCCCTCCTCAACGGCATCTTCGATAGACAAAACCAGCTCTCCCTTGCCGGTTTGCTCGGCATGGACGCCAAGGAACTCGAATCGTTTCTCACCAACATCGAGGGCATGACGTGGGCCGATGCTGCGCAACTGCTCTTCGTGCAGTTTGAGAGACCGGTGCTCCCCGTTGATGAGGACATCGTACGGGTCGCCATGCGCCTTGGCGTGTGTGGCGACGCCAGCAACGTGGAAGAGGTGCGCAAAGCGATCGAATCGATTGTGCCCAAGAAGAAATACTGGGAGTGCTTCCGGCTCTTCAAACTTCACGCGGCCACCACCTGCGTGCTTCAGGACTACGCGTGCGGCAAGTGCCCGCTCGCAGCCCAATGCGAGACGGGCCTCGCTGTTCGGGAAGCCGAGGCCGCGGCCAAGAAAGCGAAGAGCACCAAGAGCACGAAGACCGCCAAGAAAGCCAAGAAAGCCGGTGCGGCCAAGCCTCGGACTGCGCGGCCAAAATCGACGCGCAGCAATGCCGCGCGCACCAAGACCCGAAAGGCCGCGAAGCGGTCGCACTGACGGCCCACCGTCCCCCGCGGGACGCTTGCAGGGGAGCCCTGTTTCTCCCGCCGATCGACTGGGTCCCTGTCCGCGCCGGCTCTGCGGACGCGCCCGGCATGACCCTGCCTCAGCCACACGACGAGCCATTCACTAGTATCCTCACTTGAACCAAGGAGACCTCCAGCATGCGAGTGCTGAAGCTCGGGCTGCCCATCGGCAGCCTCCAAGAATCCACCTTCGCTATGATGCAGCGCGCGGGCTTCACCGTGTACGTCCGCTCCCGCTCCTACTATCCTGATATCAACGACGAACAACTCACTGGACGGCTCATTCGGCCACAGGACATGTCCCGTTTCATCGAGAAGGGCATTGTCGATGCCGGCCTCACCGGGAAGGACTGGGTTGAGGAAAACGGCTCAAAGGTGCAGGTCGTGCAGGAACTCGTTTACGCCAAGCAACGCCTCTCGCCCGTGCGATGGGTCCTCGCCGTGCCCAACGGGTCTCCTGTCAAGACGGTCAAAGACCTCGAAGGCAAGACCATCTCCACCGAGTTGGTCAGCATCACCAAACGCTACCTGCGCCGCAACGGCGTGAAAGCCAAGGTCGAGTTCTCCCATGGCGCCACTGAGACCAAGGCGCCCGACATCGTCGACGCAATTGTCGAGTTGACCGAAACCGGCTCCAGCTTGCGCGCCAACAACCTGCGCATCGTGGACCAAGTCATGGAGTCGACCACGGTCTTCGTGGCCAATAGAGAGGCTTGGGCCGACCCGTGGAAACGCCGCAAGATTGAGAACATGGCGATGCTCTTCGCCGGCGCCCTGCTGGGCCGCGAGAAAGTCGGCCTAAAGATGAACGTGAGCGGCGCGGATAAGGACGCCGTGCTCAAGCTCCTGCCCGCGCTCAAGCAGCCCACGGTCTCGCCGCTGGCCGAGCAAGACTGGTTCGCAATTGACAGCGTTCTCGACGAGACGGTCGTGCGCCGGCTGATTCCGGAACTCAAGCGCGCGGGCGCCGAGGGCATCATCGAGTACCCCCTCAACAAAGTCATCCCGTGAGGCGCCGGGAGGGCAAGTTGAGCCACACGCGGCGTGTCGGAACCCTTCTTGCCGCGGTGCTGCTGCTCGCCGGCTGTGCGGCCACGACGCCGCCAGCCGCGCCCGTGCCGGTGGCCAAGCCGCCGGCTGAGCGCAACGTGCCTCACCGAGCTTACGCCGCGTTCTGCCGCGGTCTGTCCTATTGCATAGAGGGCAAGTGGGAGCGCGGGCTCGCCTATCTCAGCGCCGCTATCGATGCCGATCCTGAGGGGGTCTATGTCTATCCATACTTCCTTGGCGCGTGCGAACGGCTTGGCAAACGCAAGGAGGCCGTGGAGCGGCTGCGTGTTTGGTGCGCGCGCAAGCCCAACAGCTTCGCCGTGAACTGGATGGCGGCGGCAAGCTTCGACCGATGGGGCATGGAGGACGATGCGTTGGCCGCGCTGGAGCGTGCCCGAAGCTGCCCTGTCAGCCCCCGCTACCGGGACGATCTTCACGCGTGCCTCCGCCGGCTGGCGCAACTCTATCTCAACCGGGGCGAATTGGCCAACGCGGTGGGGTGCTACGAAGAGATCCGCGCGCGCAAGTTCGCTCCCGACCCAGTCGTCGATCTCCGCATCGCCGAGGCCTATCAAGACGCCAAGCAATTTGCCAAGGCTGCCCAGTACTTCGAGCGCGTGCGTGCAGCCAAGCCCAAGTTCGCACCCGCGTTGCGCAGCCTCGCCCTGTGCTACCAAGCCACCCGGCAATTCGGCCCCGCCATCGACGCTGCCAAGGCGTGCCTGGCGCTTCGCGACCCTGCCGAGTCGTGGGACACGCGCGCCTTGCTCGCGGACCTCTATGAAGAGGCCGGGCTCGACCAAGAGGCCGCGCGCGTTCGCCGGGAAGTGCGGGAGATTCTTGCCCGTAGGGCCGACGCGGGCAAGGCAAGCTTCGTCGAGCACCTGCAACTGAGTTTGCTGCTGCGCAAGGAACGCCGTTACAATGAAGCCCTGTCCGTGCTGGAGCGCGCCAAGCCGATGCTCGATGGCGCGGACCTGCCGGATGTGGCCGCCACGTACCACCTCGCCCTGGCGGAGACATACTATGACAAACAGGACGAGGCCGCGGCCGAGCGCGAGCTAAAGAAGGCGGTAAAGCTCGCCCCCAATCGGGCCGACGCCTCCAATTTCCTGGGCTACTTCTATGCGGAGCGTGGCCAGAAGCTCGACGAGGCTGAGCGCCTGGTGAAGCGCGCACTGAATCGTGAGCCCGACAACGGGGCCTACTTGGATAGCCTGGGGTGGGTCTACTACCAACAGGCCGCGGCCAACCACAATGCCGCCCTGTTGCACAAGGCGCTCGAAGTGCTGCTCGATGCGGCCAAGCGCATGGACGACCCTGTGATCCTCGACCACATCGGGGACGTCTACTATGCGCTGGGGCAATGGGATGCCGCGGAGCAGCAGTGGGCGCGGTCGCTCAAACTGTGGGCGGCCAAGCCTGGCGGGCGGCCAGGGCCGGAATCCGTCGCCAAAAAGCTCGCCGACCTTCGGCGCATGAGGCAGCAAGAAGGCGCGCGCAAGTAGGCCGCCGGGCTTCCAACCTGGCGCTGCGCGCGCTATAATGGCTCCTCGATTTCACGACAATCGCACAATCATGTGAGGTGCCCATATGTCAGGCCATTCGCATTGGTCCAGTATCAAGCACAAGAAGGGCGCGGTCGACGCCAAGCGCGGCAAGCTCTTCTCCAAGCTCGCCAAGGCCGTCATGACCGCTGCGCGTAGCGGAGGCGGCAACCTCGATATGAACTTGAAGCTCAAGTACGCCGTGGACAAGGCCAAAGCGGCTAACATGACCAAGGACAGTATCGAGCGCGCCATCAAGAAGGGCACCGGCGAACTCGCCGGCGAGGAACTGTTCGAGAACACGTACGAAGGCTACGGGCCCGGAGGTGTCGCACTCATGATCGAGACCCTCACGGACAACCGCAACCGCACCGCAGCCGAGATCCGCAAGGCCCTCGAAAGCCGCGGGGGGAGCCTCGGCGCTCAGAACTGTGTCGCCTTCCGTTTCGAGAAGAAGGGCGTGATCATTGTGGCCGCGGACGCGATCGACGAAGACGAACTCATGGAGATCGTGCTCGAAGCCGGAGCCGAAGACATGGTCGAAACGGCCGGCATCTACGAAATCACCACCGCGGTGTCCGATTTCCACAGCGTCGTCAAGGCGCTCGAAGAAAAGGAGATCGCGATCGAGTCGGCCGAGGTCAGCATGGTGCCACTCGATACCGTGCCGCTCGACGAAGAAGGCGGGCGCAGGATCCTGGCCCTCATGGAGCAACTGGACGACAGCGACGACGTGCAAAACGTGTACGCGAACTTCGAGTTGCCCGAGTCGCTGCTTCAGGAGGAAGCTTCCGAATAGGCACGCGGGCCGTGGGGGCCTATGCGGCCGCAGGGCCATGCGACATCCTGCCTGAGCACTTGCGGCGGACGGCCACGTCCGCCGCTTTCACGTACGGCTGGCATCCGGTGCTCTGTCCCCATTGACTGATCTTCTCGAACGGAGAGTTGCGCGCGGCGTGGGCTGCTGTCGCCTGATCCTGTTCTGGGCTCGGATGGATCGCCCTGGCTTTGCTGGAGCAATGGGGCGAGCCTGTCGATGGCTGGGGCGACTTGCGGGCGCCGAAGCCGCCTTCGGCCGGGGGCGCTTGATTCGCAGGGACGGAGCGGTATACTACTGGCCTCGCGGCCTCGGCCTCATCGGGTAGCCGAGCGCGGGTTTCGCTTACACTCCCGTTCGTTTGAAGGAGAAGCACGCAATGGATTGGGGAATGGAAAACCGACTCAAGCGCATCTTCCAAGAAGATGGCCGATGCTTCATGATGCCCATCGACCACGGCTACTTTCTGGGCCCCACGCGATGCTTGGTGAAACCGGGCGAGACGATCGCACCGCTGATCCCGTATATGGACGCGCTCTTTCTCACGCGCGGCGTGCTGCGATACTGTGTCGACCCGGCCATCAACGTGCCGGTGATTCTCCGTGCTTCGGGTTGCACCAGCATCGCCAAGGACGATCTCTCAAACGAGGCCGTGGTGTTGACCATCGATGAGATCCTGCGCCTCAACGCGGCGGGCGTGGGAGTGCAATGCTTCGTGGAGAGCGACCACGAGCACGAGACGCTCAAGAACCTCTGCGACCTCGTGAACATGTGCGAGCCATACGGCATCCCCGTCATGGCCGTGACCGCGGTGGGCAAGGAACTGGAGAAGCGCGAGGCGCGCTACCTGGCCATGTGCTCCCGCATCCTCGCGGAGCTTGGCGCCCGCGTGGTCAAGACGTACTGGTGCGAAAACTTCGAGAAGGTCGTGGACGGCTGCCCCGTGCCGGTGGTCATCGCCGGTGGGCCGAAGTGCGAGACCGCGCGAGAGGTCTTCAACTTTGTGCACGATGGCCTCGTGAAGGGAGCCGCCGGCATCAACTTGGGCCGGAATGTCTGGCAGAACGAACATCCGGTCCCGATGATGCGCACTCTGCGCGAGATCGTGCACGGCGGGAAGACGCCGCAAGAAGCCGAAGAAATGTTCAACGAGTTGGTGAACGCGTAGAGCGTAAAACGTAAAACGTAAAGCGTAAAGGCCGCGAGCCTCCGCCTTACGTTTTACGTCTTTACGTCTTGCGTCTTCAAGGACCACGCCATGCGTGTCGCAATGTATTACAACAACAGCGACGTTCGCATCGAGGAGATGCCCAAGCCCGAAGCCGGCCCGGGCGAGATCCTCGTCAAGGTCGTGGCCAGCGGCATCTGTGGCAGCGACGTCATGGAGTGGTACCGCATCAAGAAGGCGCCGCGCGTGCTGGGCCACGAAATCACAGGCGACATTGTCCAAATAGGCGAGGGGGTCGAACGTTACCACGTCGGCGATCGCGTGTTTGTGTCGCATCATGTGCCGTGCAACACCTGCCGCTATTGCTTGGCCGGCAACCACACGGTCTGCGAAACGCTGCACACGACGAACTTCGACCCCGGCGGGTTCGCGGAGTTTGTCCGCGCACCGAGAATCAACGTGGACCGCGGCACGTTCGCGTTGCCGGATGAGATGTCCTACGTCCAAGGCGTGTTCATCGAGCCGCTCGCCTGCGTTGTGCGCGCACAGCGCGCGATGCAACTGCGGCAAGGCCAGAGCGTGCTGATCTTGGGGAGCGGCATCGCGGGGATGCTGCACCTCGTGCAGGCCAAGGCGTCCGGGGCTGGCCGGATCGTCATGACGGACGTCAACGAGTTCCGCATGAACATGGCCCAGGAGCTGGGCGCGGACGCGGTGATCGATGGGCGGGAAGACGTGGCCGCGATCGCGAAGGAGGCCAACCGCGGCGAGTTGTTCGACCAGGTCATCATCTGCGCCGGCGCATTCCCCGTCTTCAAGCAGGCGCTCGACTCGGTCGACCGCGGGGGCACGGTGATGTTCTTCGCCACGACCGAGCCGGGCGTGGACGTGCCGGTGCCAGCCAACGAGTTCTGGCGCAACTCGGTCACGCTGCTGCCGTCCTACGCCAACAGCCCGTACGACGCCGCGGTCGCGATGGAACTCATTCGCTCCGGCCGCGTCGACGTTGATCCGCTCGTGACGCATCGCCTCCCGCTCGACGAGGCGCAGGAAGGCTTCCGGCTCGTTGCGGGGGCAGGCGAGTCGATGAAGGTGATCTTGGAGCCCTAGCGGGGCGATACAGGCGCGAACATGCAGGCTACGCCGTCTCGGCTATCACGTACGCCGCGGCCATGCCCTCCGTGTGCGTGAGTGAGACGTGCCACTTGGCCACGCCCAGTTCCTCCGCCTTGGCCTTGGCCCCACGGTACAGCACGATGCGCGGCGGCAGGAGCGCTTCCCGTTCC
Organism: Planctomycetota bacterium; assembly: GCA_024278415.1. The sequence continues at coordinate 17,354 of JAJRTI010000058.1, forward strand.
ACGGTCACGTCCTTGAGGACCAGCCCCTTGCGCACACCCGTGCCCAGTGCCTTGAGCGCGGCCTCCTTGGCGGCGAACCGCACCGCGTAGTGCTGCGCGGGGTTCGCCTTGTCCGCACAGAAGGCAACCTCCTCCGGCGTGAAGACCTTCTCCACGAAGCCGTCGCCATACTTCTCGATCATTCTGCGGACACGATCCACCTCGACCATGTCGATGCCAATTCCGACAATCAACGCGAGTTCCTCCGTAAGAGCAGTCTACACGCAGCGGCCAGAATGTACCAGGGGGGTGCAAGGACTTCAAGGGCAGCAGGGCCTGCTCAGGCTTCACGAAGATGGACAACGCGGCGCACGGCACAGCCAGCAGGCGCATTTGCGCTGCGCGGCGACGGCCTCCAACGCGGGCTCATGCTCGCGGCACTTGTCCATGGCTCGGGAGCAGCGGGGCGCGTAGCGGCATCCTCTGGGCAGGTCAATCAAGCTGGGCACGGAGCCGGGGATGGTGGGCAGGCGCTCTTGGGGGCGGGTGGCCGAGGGCACGGACTTGAGGAGGTCCGTGACGTATGGATGCAGGGGACGCTGAAAGAGATCCCGCGCCGGGCTTTCCTCGACGATGCGGCCCGCATACATGACGAGCACGTGGTCTGCCGTCTCCGCTACAACGCCGAGGTCGTGTGTGATGAGCAGCATGGCCAGGCCGTAGTCCTCGCGCAGCTTCATGAGCAGGTCGAGGATCTGCGCTTGGATTGTCACGTCGAGCGCGGTGGTGGGCTCGTCCGCGATGAGGAGGTCGGGCTGGCACACGAGAGCCATAGCGATCATCACGCGTTGGCGCATGCCGCCGGACAACTCGTGAGGGTAGCACTTTGCCGAGCGCGCAGGATTGGGAATGCCCACGGCGGCAAGCGCGGCCTCCGTCGGGGCTTTGGCTTCCTTGGCTGAGACCCGGCGATGCTGCATGAGCGCTTCGGCCACCTGCATGCCCACGCGCATGGTTGGGTTGAGCGAGGTCATGGGCTCTTGGAAGATCATCGCGATGCGGTCCCCGCGCACGCGGCGCATGTCCGAGTCTGAAAGCCCGAGCAGGTCGACGCCCTCAAAGTCGATGCGCCCTGCGGCGATGCGCCCAGGCGGGCGGATGAGCCGCATGATCGACAGCGCAGTGGCGCTCTTGCCGCACCCGCTCTCGCCGACGAGCGCGGCCACCTCGCCCTTGCGCAAGTCGAAGGACACATCGTCTACCGCGCGCAGCGCGCCTGCGTCAGTTGCGAACTCCGTCGAGAGCCCGTGGAGGCTCAGAATTGCGTCATCCGTCATTCGGCATTCCCCTCGCGAAGTAGCCGCACTCGCCAGCATGCGGGCTGTAGCCGCACCCGCCAGGGTGCGGGGATCGACACGCGGTTGGTTCCCGCAGCCGGCGGCTGAGTACGCGGTTAGCGTGGCCGGTAGCCGAATTCGCCAGAATTCGGGTGATCTGTGGGCCGCTTGGCGCCTCGCCCGCATGCTGGCGCATGCGGCTACGCGTCTAGCGTGCGCATGCGGCTACCGCGGTCATGCCGCGTTACGGCGGCGTCAACTTGAGCCACTCGAAGAGCAGGAAGCGAAAGCGCCCAATGAGCAGGGACTCGCGCGCCATGACCGTGTACCCGAAGGAGGCGCCGAAGGAGACCATGAGGAACCAAATGCCGATCTTCGAGAAGCCACCCAGCACTCCCTTGTGTTCGGCCGAGAAGAAGAAGTAGAGCAGCACGGACACCACGCCGAGCATGAGGAGCAAGGTGTCGATGCCGCGAGTGGAGTCGGCAAACGGCGGATAGCCCTTGGCCGCGATGTAGCTGACCACGATCATCGCGGCGAGCACGCGTGTGGCGAGGCCCACGCGGTCGCGCCGCGCGCTCAAGATGGCGCACCCCATGAGCACGAGCGCTGCCACGCCACAGCATATCCAGAGCGTGACGCTCATCTCAACGGGCCGAACCGTCGCGTGGGCCTGCTTGAGTATGACCGATGAGATCGTGGGCTGGAGGCCGAAGCCGGACCAATACCCCACGAGGAACGCCACGGGCCAGCGGCTCACCCAGTTGAAGCGGCTGGAGATGCGCGTCAACATCATCAAGCCGAGGATGCAGGGGATGAGGAGCCACAGATCGGAGGGGTAGATGCCGCCGCCCGTGATCAATGGCTGAACTAACCGGTCGTACACCTCCGGCTTGAAGAAGTTGTACCACGTAATGTAGACCGTGATGCCGAGTCCAAGGCCGACGAAGAGGTTCTCGGCCGCGCGGAAGAAGGGATTGTCCTTGTAGAGGAAGCTGAAGATGCAGAGCGTGAGCGCTGCGGCCACGAGCGTGCCGATGCCTTCTGCGGTCCAAGGGATGGCGCCCTGCTGGAGCAGCCAGGCGTTCACCGCGGCAAAAAGGGTCAGTCCGATGATGACGGTGAGCGTGTCGTGGAGTTTCATGATACGCCCCCCGCGGGAGGTCGACGCGCCGTGAGGAAGTAGAGCACGTTTCCCAAGATGACGAGAAGGATGATGACCGCGTGCGCCACGCTTTGGGCGGGCATGCCCCTCACACCAGCCGCGGGCTCGCCCATGAGCGTCTCGTAGTCCGCGACGCCGCGCAGGCCGCCGATGAGCCCCATGAGTTGCCCCGAGTGCACGAAGGGATACATGTCCGGGCCCATGACCCCCGTGCATCCTGCCGCGACGGGAACCTTGTACTTGTCGCCGCCGTAGATGATCCATGGCTCGACGGTGGAGCCGGCGGCAATGTCGATAAGCAGGTCGAGATCCTTGAGCGACCCCACGCCTTCCAGCGCCTTCATGCCTTCCGTGGGGCGGCCCTCCAAGTCTTGCTCGAAGGTGGTCCGAATGTTTTCGCCCAGGTTCGTGATGATGGCGACCATGCCGCCCGGTTTGTAACCGAGGAAGGTGTAATCTTCGCCGGCCTTTTTGCCAAACTCCTTCGCGGCTTTGTCGAAAAGCGACTTGGCCATTTGCGTGCCTTCCACCCAGAAGGTGACGCCAATGACGCGAATGCCCCTGCGGAAGCAGTGCCGCAGGAGCGCGAGCGTCATGGGATACAGCTCGGCTCGCGCCTGGGGGTCGAAATCCGCGGACAGAAGGACGACTGAGCCTTGGGGCAGCTCTTCGATCCTGTTGTAGATGTTGCGCACGAGTTGGGATGGCTGGATGGGTGGCTTGAACGGCGCCAAACTCACCGTGACGAGCGCCACCGCAAGGATCAGAAAGATGTACCGCCGATCCAGATTCAGGAGCTTGTCCATCAGTCGCCTCCCCCTAGATACGTGCGTTCAATTCCAAAGATGATCTTGAGGGACGTGGCGATCGCTCCCAACGATACGCCGAACATGACCGCGCGCTTGGCCGCGGTGTTGGGCACCATCATGATCCATTCGGCGGCGTCGGGAATGTAGTGGGTGATGAGCCCCCCGAGCGGCGCGCGGCCGAGCATGACGACGATGGCGGCCGTGAGCAAGATGGCCGCAGAGGCCGTCTTCGCGCGGAAGGTGCGGTACGCGGCCGATGCGATGAAGAAACCCAGCACGGAGAACATGGTCGCGCCCATGGCCGAGAACATGTATTGGTACATCCACATGAACGACGCGTCTTGCGTCTGGTCGTTCCAGAGCCAGTTGCCTCCGTTGCGGATCCATGGCACGAGCACCGCGATGAAGCCGGCGAAGAAGAAGATGCTGTAGGCCCAGCCCGATTGGCGCCTGCGGACGCGTGTCCAGTGGAGCCGCAGCAGGCTGTACACGCCAAGCAGCACCGCGAAGCCGCCAATGATGCGGCTCCACTTGGACAGCATCTCCTTCAAGTGGCCTGCGGCCGGGTGGGGCACGTAGTTGATGCCCGCGCCCAGGAGCCCGAACAGCAGGGCCGCGATCAAAGGGAGGGTGAGCTTGAGGAGCCGCATGAGGTCAGAAGGTCTTGAGGAGGTTGGCGAGTTCGCTGTGGCCGAGCGAGAGGAGAATCGCGCCGGCGAGGAGGACGACGATGAGCACGGCCTTGCCAATATCCTGCCCGCGCAGTGTGCCCATGAGCTTGGGCTCGCGCGACAAGTAAGCGCTGGCCGCGTAGAGTTCTTCGCCCATGAGCGTGTAGTCGCACGTGGTCACGAAGAAGGGCAGTTGGGTGAACGCGTCGGTCGCCGCGATCTGAATGGCGCCCGTGGCCGCGCCAGCCTCGGCGAGGATGAGCGACTCCGCGAAGAAGTAGCCCATGAAGAAGTTCGCCGCCGGCTGCTCGCGAGCCATGATGCCCGCGACCGCGGCCACGTAAGGGAACTGCCGCGACGCAACCATGTAGATGTCGTCTTCGCGGAAGCGGTCGGGCCGGCCGGCTTCGACGTAGCCCTCGCGCACGACCTCGGAACTCAACGAATAGACGACGGGGTCGTTGTTGACCACGAGCAGGCCGGTGTCGTACTCGGCCACGCGCCGCGCCATGCGGCCCAGAATGTTGACCGACGCGATGACCGCCACGTCGTTGACCCCCGACAGCCCGTGCACGAAGAGCACGGGCTTGCCCATCTCCGTGGCGCGGCCCAGGGCTTCGTCGACCGCGTCGAGCCCAGCGATCTTGCGCAAGAACAGCTCCTTGCGCCGGGCGACCGCGATGGAGCCGAGGATCACCGCTGACAGGAAGATCATGGACACAAACGTGTTGGCGTCCGACCACTTGAACCAGTTGGGCTTGGCTGTGGCGGATGCGCTGAGGCCGGGGAAAGGCGCGCCTGGGCTCTTGGCGTCGTGGGGGGTGACACCGAGCCGGAAGTAGCACGGCCGCGCCTTGGCCTTGGCCGTTTCCGCCGCGATGGCGTCGGTCAGTTTGCGCTGCTGCGTGCGCAGATTGGCCAGGCGTACAGCAAAGTCGTCGGTTTGGTTGGGGCGGCGGTTCAGGAAGGGCTCGCATGCTTGCGCGGCCGCGTCGGCGGCGTCCTTGAGTTTCTTGCACTGGGAAAGCGTCGCTTTGAGCGCGGTGATGTCCTCTTTCAGTTTCGGCAACTTCGTGGTGCGCGAGCCATTGTTGATCGCCGCTAGGTTGTCCAGTCTGGCCCGGAGCTGCTCCAGTTGCTCTTGGAGATGGGCCGCTCTACCGTGTGCTTCCCTGTGAGTTCGGAGGCTCTCGCGAGCCGCGCGATAAGCGGTCAGCGCCTTGAGTTGTTGCCGCGAGTTTTTGGCCTCAGCGCGGAGGGCGGCCAATCGATCCGTCGGGCTCACATCGAGCCGGTTGAGCTTCGTTGCGCGCCAGAGCTTGTTGGCTGGCGAGAACCCGAACTGCTGCGGGAACTCACATCGGCGTCGGGCCTTGGAGGTGGATGGAAAGCGTTGGACGGGCTTGAACTTGCCCTCAGGCGAGTCGGCCGCCCAGACCACGTAGTCCCACGCGTGGGACTCGCTCGCCGACATGGGCCAGGAAATGAACAGCACGCCGCCCGCGTCGTCGCGGGCATCCTGGGCCACGAGTTTGGCCGGAGGAGCGAACGCGGCCTCGTCGGCTGCGTCTGCAAGTGCAGCTAGGGCGAGAGTCAGCAGGCATGTCAGCGCGCGTGGGTGCATAGGTTGCGGCAGGCAAGGAAGGGATAGGCGCATGGGATTTTAGCAGAAGGCCTGGGCATATCAAGCACAGGCGCGGGGGAGATCGGCCCAGCCGGAGTTGGGCGCGGTATTCAGCGAGGCCGGGTAGGGGCCGAACGTGTTGCCCCTGTGCGGCAACCCCATGCTTCGACACAGCGCAGCCTCTACGCGTTCAAACAGTGCAATGCGTGTCGTGCCCCGGGGGGCCGAGCCCTGTGGGTTTCGCGAGGGATCTTTTGCGAACATTCGGCCAAGCCTGTGGAGGGGAGATCACTGATCTGCCAACGAGCGACAGGCTTGTGCTCTCTGGAGAACTATGGCGGCAGAATACCGACCTGAGGTCGGCTCCGCAGATCGGAAATCCGCGCCACGGATTCAGTCACTCGCCAGTCGCAAGGGAGCCCAACTGATGCCGCGTCGGCATTCGGCCATGTACATTGCTCGCCGCAGGACAGCGGAGAACCTGGGGTCGTGTCTGAGGCCCGCCAGTAGGGGGGAGCGCCGCAGCCATGTCACATTGCCGAACCCCAACTCGGCTGCCCTGCCCAGACACCGAAGGGCCGCGTCGTTCCGCTATTGTGCCGCGAGGGTGGCGGCCAGGCAGGCATGCGCCTGCGGATCAAGCGGAGCCTGGGCAACGACGCGCCTGGCCAAATCCTCCGCCTGCTGGTTCTTGCCCTGGGCCACACAGACGACAGCCAGTTCCATGAGGAGGGCTGGATCCGCGGGCAGGCACTTCACGGCCTTGTCGAGCGCGGCATATGCGCCAGCCAACTTGTGCTGCGCCATGCAGCACCTTCCCAATTCCCGGAGTGCCGGCCCGTGGCGTGGCGTGATGTCCAGAGCCCTGCGAAACAGCGCTTCGGCGCGGCTCAGATCATGCGCCGCCATCGCCACCATCGCTTCGTACGTCAAATCGTCGGATACCATTCGTGGCCGCAGGACTCCCACGTAAACTGAAGCGAACACGAGCAAGCACAGTATCCCTCCGGCCAACGCCATGACGCGGCCCCGGGGTGCGCTCAGATCGATGAGCCACGGGCGCGCCAGCCTCCGCATGCCGCGGCGGGTTTGGGCTCGCGCCGGCCGGCCCGCCCGCGTGGGTCGGGTCCAGGCGATGAACAGCGCGATCATGCACACCAGAACCGCCGCGCTCAAGGCGAACGCTCCATACAGCGCCACCGGTGTGTAGCGCAATCGCAGGTCATACTGGCCCAGCTTCTCAAGACGGATTGCCAGCAGGCCTTGGTGAGGCGACAGGCGCCCGGAATTCGTGCGCCAGCTTCGGTGGAAGGTCTGGTTGACCACCAGAGTGCCAGGCCTCTTCACCTGGACCGCGACGACGATCTCGTTGGGGCTGATGCGGCGAAGCCTGGCCGCATTGCCGGTTTCCAAAAAGTAGGTTTCCCCGCGGTATGCCGAATTGAGGCGCGCGTGCCCACACGGGTCGATCAAGTATCGAGGCTGAGCGACCTCCGGGGTGCGCACCGCCACGAGCGCGTCGATCGTGCCGATGTTCGACAACAGACAGAAGTAGCCCCGCAACGCGCTCGTAGCCCGTCCCACGCACCCAACGGTCGCGACTTGGTAGAAGCCCTCACGCCCCTTGGGCAGGTTCACCGCCACGGGCTCACACCAAGAGGGGGATACGAACGTGATGTTGCGCGCGAACAGATAGGCGAGGCTCGCCAGCACGGGAATCGCGGCCACGCCCACCCAACGACGCTGCTGAGCCCACCACTTCACCAGCGTATCAACGGCCGCGCCAGCCAGCACGGCGATCTCGAACACCACGAAGAAGCTGAAGTACATGACAGGATCGTCCATGGCATTCACGATCGGCAGGAACCAGGCCAGCCTGAAGATGTCGACAGGTGAATGCCAGGCCATCGTGACCATGGCGAATACGGCCAGCAGCACAATGTGCCTCCACCACTTGCGAGGCCGGCCCACGGCCGTCATTGCCGCCAGAAGCAGGGCCAGGGCTCCCACGTACACGTACGCCCGCACCGCGGCCCCGGGCTGAATCCGCAAGGAAACGAGATGGGCCGCCAATTCACTCCACGAGTAGCCCTTGATTCTGCCGGGGTTGTAGAAGTCCGGGTGCGCTCGAATCATGGGCCTGGCGCCCAAGGCAGTCGGTTGGAGCAGCTCGAACGCGGATAGCACTTTGGGCGCCGCTAGGGCAACACTCCCGGCCAACACGAACGCCAAGCTCAGCGGGCGCCAAGGAAGAAGCACAAGCTTGCCGCGCCACCAGCGCACGGAATGCACGATTGCATAGACCCCCAAGTAGAGCGCGAACGCCGTCCAAGCCGAACTGCCGCACACCATCGGCGGAACCAGCACCAAGGCCATCAAGACCAGCCGGGAGCGGTTGCGCTGGCCGCGGTGAAACAGGAACAGCGCGAGCGGCAGCCAAGCATAGATCAACTCGTTGTAGCAGCCCGTTTGAGCCCGGATGGTCAGAGTGCTGCTCAGCGTCAGGAGCAGCGCGGAGTACATCGCGCTCAGCGGATGCAGCCGGAGAACCCCCTTCGCATAGAGGTACATGCCCGTGGCGGCGAGCAGTTGGTACAGCAGCGGCAGGAGGTTCATAGCCGCCGTCGCCCCCAAGAGCAGCACGAGCACCATTTCCGGCGAGATCGAGGCATCGAACGGATGGCCAAGCGCTGGGAACCCGCCCGCCAACATGTGTGTGCGAAGCGGAAGCTGATGGAACTCCAAGATCGTCTTGCGCGCGGCGCCATACAGAGAAGCCGTCTCCAGCCAGTCGGGCTCTCGCGGGATCGAATTCAGATGCGCCAGCCGGCGAGCATGGAAGAGCGTCAGCACGCTCGCCATGACGATAAACGGCAGCGCCCGTCTCAACAGGCCCTTGCTCGCGCTCGTGCCTATTGCGTGGTCTTGGAAACCAGCCATCTGCGCTCCAGTGAAAGCCTCTCGGCAATGACCTGATGGCCTCTGGCGTTTGGGTGAACCTCATCGAGCAAGAGGTGCACGTACCTATCTTCGTTCGCTTGGTATTCCGGTAGCAGATCCACGACGCGCACCGCGTCGTTGTCTTTCGCAATACAGTCCATGGTTTCATGACCCACGAAATGCCGCAACTGGCCTCGTGTCAACCAGGGCAGCTTCAAGAGGATCACCTTGCACCCCGCCTGTTTCGCAAGTGCACAGATGGCTCGGAGATTCTGAGCGTACTCTTCCCGGCTCACACGAAGCACCGGCGAAAGCTGCTCGGCGCAACCAGATCGGCGAGGCGTAACACTTCAGCCAAGTACAACAGCGAGGTACCGGAATACTGTCAAAAGCTTCCGTACAACGCCGCGTGTTGGGGTATCTGAATCCCAACGGGATTCCGGATATCAGCCCAGGGTTCGCGAGCGAAGCTCGCAACCCTGGGTTTTGAGGCGCACAGCTTCGCTGCCCCCCCCATCCGCCCGCCCTGTAGGGCGGGCGGATGGGGGGGGGGAGTTCAATAGGACTGCCCTGGCCCCAGGGTAGCGGCCTGCGGCCGCAACCCTGGGCTAGAAGCCGGAAGCCCGTTGGGCTTCCAAACAGCGTTGCGTCAAGCGGAAA
>JAJRTI010000059.1 GCA_024278415.1 Planctomycetota bacterium
AGCCCTTCGGGCTGCGATGTCCGCGAGGGGTTGCACGCAGGCGAAGAGCCGGGACGTTTGTTGTGAACCTGCCTGAATCCACTTCGAAACTGAAACTCCAGAATGCAACGCGTTGGGATACGTACAATCAGACCTACACCCAAAGTTTTCCTTGTCCACGCCGGCATCCCTGGCCCCAGCACGCGCCGTCGTTCAAGACAACCCTGCGGTTGGCGCCGGGGGGGCTTCTGTATGCGCCTCCGGCCGCGACTGCCACGCTGTCATGTCGGCATGTCAATATGGCGGCTGGCCGCACGAGACGGGGCGGCATCAGCGCCGAAGTGGCCGCATCAGTGCTGCATCGCCGCCGGCACGCGAGTTGCAAAAATATATAAGCACGACTAAGGTAGACATGTGCGTCACCATTTGTGACCGACACCCTATCACAGGAGATTGCCACCATGGGCTTATTCATGTCACTCGATCCTCTCTACTGGCTGCTCGTTGGCCCGGCCATGCTGCTCGCGTTCTTCGCGCAGATGAAGGTGAAGTCCGCGTACGCGCGCTACCAACGCGTGCCCAACACGCGCGGCTACACCGGCGCTGAGGCGGCGGCCGCGACGCTTTCCGCTGCCGGCGTCGACGGCGTGAAGATCGAAGAGACGCGCGGGTTCCTCTCCGACCACTACGACCCGGCGTCCCAGACGCTGCGGCTCTCGCCGGACGTGTACAGCGGCCGGAGCATTGCCGCGGTGGGCATCGCCGCGCACGAGGCCGGCCACGCGCTCCAGCACGCCGGCGGGTACGCGCCGCTCGCGCTGCGGTCGTTCATGGTGCCCGCGGCCGGGCTGGGCTCGTGGCTCGCCTGGCCCATGATCATCGGCGGCATGATCTTCGGCTGGCTCGGGCTCATCAAACTCGGCATCATGCTCTTTGGAGCGCTCGTGGTGTTCCAGATCATCACGCTGCCGGTCGAGTTCAACGCGTCGTCCCGCGCCAAGACCATGCTTGCGCAGACGGGCATTGTGGTGAGCCGAGACGAGGCCGCGGGCGTGGCGTCCGTGCTGAACGCCGCGGCCATGACGTACGTGGCCGCGACCATTGCCGCGGTCGCGCAACTGCTCTACTTCCTCCTGCGGTCCGGCCTGCTCGGCGGCAGTGACGACTGACGGAGCCCCCCTTGTGCCTCAGCCAGATCCTCCTGCGCAGACGGCTGCCGGCCCGCTCGCGGCCGCGCGCGGGGTATTGCTGGCGGCCCTGCTGCTTTTGGCATTCACGATGGGCGCGTTCGACGTGTATTCGCCGGACGCGCCCTTTCATTTGGCCGTGGGCCGGTTCATCTGCCAGCAGGGCCGCTTCCCGACCGCGGCCGACTTGCTGTGGACGCAAGAGGCGAAACCTTGGGTCGCGTCGGAGTGGCTCTTCCAGGCCGTCGTCTACGGCATCCACGAGATGGCCGGCGTGGCGGGGCTCGTGGTGTTCCGCTGCCTGATCCTCGCGGCGATTGTTGGCGTACTCTGGCGTCTGTGCAGGGACCACGTCCCGGCGGTCTCCGCGTGCGGCATCCTCATGGCCCTCATGGCCGCGCGGCCGACGTTCGGCATGCGGCCGGGGCTGGCCACGCTCTTGTTCCTCGCGCTCTACTGGCTCATCCTCGAGCGCGGGGGCAATCGAGCGGTCCTCCTGGGCCTCCCGGGGTTGGGGCTTGTGTGGGCGAACACGCACGGGTACTGGCCGGTCGGCGCGGGGCAGGTGCTCTTGTATGCCGCGGGCACATGGTTGGGCACGTGCTGGCAGGCGCGGCGGGCGCGCGATGGGGGAGCCGCAGCGCCCCCCTCCTCCTCGCAGCAGCTCCACGCCCAGCGCCGGCGCGCGCGCGTGATCGCGGTGGCGGGAGTGCTTTGCATCGCCGTGGCCATCGTCACCCCCAACGGCATCGCCGGCTTTCTCTTTCCATTCAGGATCATCGGCAATCTCGCCGGGCCGCATCGGCAGGTTTTGTCGAACATCGTGGAGCTGCGGCCGACGTGGAGCCCTGTGGGCCGAACGCCAGGGGACATGCGCCTGGTGCTGGCGAGCACGCTGCTTCTGGGGCTCGTCGTCGTGGCCGTCTTGCCGCAGCTCCGCGCCGCGGACGTGCTCCTCTTGCTGTTCGCTCTTGCCCTCGCGATGCCGGCGAGGCGGAACCTGGGCATCTCGTCGCTCCTCGTGGCGCCGATCCTGGTGAGAGCGCTGTCGCTCAGCATTCGCCGCTGGTGTCGCGGCCCGTGCGAGCGTTGGCCGCGCGCCGTGTTGCCCCTACGCCTGGGATTCGCGGCCCTGTTCGCCGGCATCTGCCTCTTCGCCGTGGGAGAGATGGTCTCCGGCCGCGCGTACGCGCGGCAAGGCATCATCCAGCGCGCGGGCTTCGGCTGGGCGCGGGCCGTGTTCCCCATGGGGCCTATGCGCTTCATGAACGCGCACGACGTGAAGGGCCCCATCTTCAACGCGTTCGAGACCGGCGGGTACATCGCCTGGACTGGCGCGCCGGACCGGCTGCCGTTCATCAACGCGAACACGGACTTGTACGCGCCCCACTTCTACAGGGATTACGCCGCGATCTACACCGCGGCGCCATCGTGCATGGCCAAGCTCTCCGCGTACGGCGTGCAATGCGTGGTAGCGACGCACCTGCGCGCCATGGCGCTGATCGAGCGGCTCGTGCGGGCGAAGTGGGCGCTCGTGCAGGCGGATGGCACTGGCGCCGTGTTCGTCCGGCCCGACGGGCCGAACGCGGCGATCGCGGAGCGGTTCGGCCGAGATCCGCTCGAATGGACGTGGCCCGACGAGGGGGCGCGGCTGCCCGACGAGTCGCCGCACTATGCCTCCGCGTTGCTGCGCGTGCTGCACATGATCGGCTTGCCCGACCGGGTGGTGCGGCCGGTCATGCGCTTCCAACGCGCGCGGTTCATGCTCGAAGTGGGCAACGCCTGCCTCGCGCGGCGCGATCTCACGGCCGCGGTCGAGATGGCCCCGGACTGGGCCGAGCCGCACGTCGCTCTCGGCCGGGCCTGCGAGCAACTGGGTCTGCACGCGAAGGCGCTCGCCGCGTACGAGCGCGCGGCCGCCCTGTCGCCGGAGAATGTGCCCGCGCGCCTGGCGGCCGGGTGGGTGTATCTCAGGCTCCACCAGCCGGACAGGGCCATCGAGCATCTGGAGGCCGCGCTTCGGGCCTGCCGGCCCGGGCCCGTGCGCCACAAAGTGCAGGGCCTCCTCCACGCGGCGCGGCAGGAGTACCCCGCGGCGCGGCGCGAGTTCGAGCGCGTGCTCCAGTATCGGCCTGGCGATGCACAGGCGACGCGGCTCATGCGATGGGTCGATCAATTACGCGCCAAACGCGGGAAGCCGAACACCCCAAGCCGGCCGCCAGCCCCGCGTTGACAACCCGCGGCCCGGCTGTACAATGCAGCCCACGACTCAACCGTTGCGCCCCCCACGAGGCCACAGAAGGAGAAGCGACATGAAGGCTGCCGTGAATAACCTGCTCTGGACGATCACGCTCGACGAAGACCAGCTTGACCTGCTCGACAAGATCGCGGCCATGGGGTTCGAGGGCGTGGAGATCACGCTGTTCGATCTCGACGCGATGAACATCGAGGCCACGGCCGAGGCGCTGAAGAAGAACGGCCTCACGCCCATGGGGTGCAGTGTCGTCACGCCCGACGCCAGCCCGATCTCGCCGGACCCGGACGTGCGCAACGCTGCGGTGCAGTACCTGTGCGACCGCGTCGACGCGATGAAGGCCCTGGGCGGCACGTGCATCGGCGGGCCCAACTACGCCGCGCTCGGCGACCTGCCCGGCCGCGGCCCCACCGACGAGGAGAAGGGCTGGTGCGTCGACGTGCTCAAGCAAGTCGCCGAGCACGCCGAGCGCGAGGGCGTCACGTTCGCGCTCGAACCTATCAACCGGTTCGAGACGTACTTCCTCAACACCGTCGACCAGGCGCTGGAGATCGTGGAGGCCGTGGGCAGCCCCAACGTGAAGGTGCACATCGACACGTTCCACGCGAACATCGAGGAGAAGGACACGGCCGATGCGATCCGCAAGGCCGGCAGCAACCTGGGCCACTTCCACATCTCCGAGAGCGACCGCGGCGTGCCCGGCACGGGCCAAGTGCATTGGGACGACGTGTTCGCCGCGCTCAAGGAGATCGGGTACGACGGCTGGCTCGCGATCGAGTCGTTCGGCTCGCACATGGAGGAAATCCGCGCGGCCGCGGCCATCTGGCGCCCCCTGGCGGACAACGACGAAGAGATCGCGACCGAGGGCCTGGCGTTCATCCGGAAGATGCTGGGATAGCAGGGGGGATGCCGCGGGCGAAGGGCAGAGAGCCCATGCCGAGGTAACAACATGCACTAGGCCCGCGAGCCGATCAGATCTTCCGACGTCGCCGACACGCCCCAGACCATCTCGACGATGCCCACGGAGGCCTTGGTGTGCATCATGTGGGGGAAGGTCTCCGCACTCTCGATCGCAGTCGTGCAGTCGCGCAGGATAATGATGTTGTACCCGCGCCTTTGCATCGCCTCGATGCCGTAGTCCCGGTGGAGCACACACATGTTCGCCGCGAAGCCGCAGTAGAAGAGGTGCAGGATCTCTCGGTGGCGCAGCAGCCGATGGAGTTGGCCGCCGGTGCTGACGACAAAATCGTCGGGCTGCGGCTCCACGCAGGGCATGATCTTACGGTTGGGCAGATCCTCCTTGAGCCAACGCTCGCGGCGCTCGACCTTGGGCTTGGCGAATCGCGCATACGCGCCGGTGCGCGAGCGGAACTCCTGGGGCGGCCAGCCATCGTCCGGCGCGGCCGGGCTCCCTGCGCCCGTCTCCCGGTCGCCGGCGTAGCGCACCCACTGGCGATACTTCACAGCCTGGCCCGGCGAGGGTGCATGGATGACGGTGATGCCGGCCTTGCGGCAGAACTCGACGACCGGGACGATGCGCTCCTGTGTGATCTGCGCGCCTCGATCCAGGTGCGATGCGTAGGGGTGGTTGTCCCACACGTCGACCATGACGAGCGCGGCTTGCGCGGGGTCGATCTCCCACAGCAGCTCCTTCGTGTGGAAACGATCCTCGGTCCAAGGCTCGCCATCGGGCACGTTCAGTTCGCAGTAGCGGACGGGCAGTTTGAAAGGCATGTGGGGGGCTCCTTGGGCTGTAGCCGCATGCGCCAGCATGCGGGGCGTGCTTGCACGTACCCGCCCGCACCCTGGCGGGTGCGGCTACGCCCGGCGGTATCAGAACGCGCTGAACACGATGCTGCCAAACGCGGAGATGGGCACTTGCTCCTTGTAGCTCTCCACGGCTTCCTCCATCTTCGCGACGATGTGCTTGATCTTGCCGTAAAGTTCGTCGTCAGTGAGGAGCTTGCCAATGAAGCCTTCGCCTTTCTCCAGGCGTGTGGCGATTAGTTGCGAGGACTGGATGAGCCTCGCCACGTCATTGCCGACTTTTTCGTCATTGATCAGCTTGCCCAGCACGCCTTTGCCCTCCTCGATGTTCTGGGCGATCTTCTTGGCCGCGGCCACCGCTTCGCGCAGATCGTTGTAGACCTGCGGATCGGCCACGAGTTTGCCGAGCGTGCCTTGGCCTTCCTCGATGGCCTTGGAGATTTTGGACAAGCTGGCGATGGAATCGGCGAGGTCTTGGGCCAACTGCTCGTCGTTGACGAGTTTGCCGGCCGCGCCCTTGCCCTCCTCGATCCGCGTCATGACGCGTTGTGCGGCGCCGGCCGCGTCCTTGAGTTGCTGGTAGAGTTCCGCGTCTGCGATGAGCTTGCCGAGCGTGCCCTGGCCTTTCTCGACGGACTCGACAATCTTGGCGAGGTTCGCGGTGGTCGTCCCGACGTCCGCAGCCACCTTCTGGTCGTACAGCAGCTTGCCGGCCGCTCCCTTGCCCTCCTCGATGTGCTGGGCGATGCGCTTTGCGGCAGCCGCGGCTTCGAGCAGGTCGTCGTACATCTCTGGGCTGGCCACGAGCTTGCCGAGCGCGCCCTTGCCTTGCTCGATGTCGGCAGTGATCTTCGCCAAGTTCTTGATCGTCTTGTCCAGATCCGCACCCAATTGTTCGTCGGTGAGCAGCCTGCCCACCACGCCGCGGCCTGCCTTGGCCTTGTTCGTGATGTCTTGCATGTCCGCGAGGATGATGGGCAACCGGCGGCTGACCTCCGCGATGGTCTTGCGCATGTCGCCGGAACTGTCGCCGAGCATCTCGGCGAGCGACTTGGCCGACGCGGCGAGGTCGTCGAAGAGCGTCTGGTCGTAGATGAGCTTGCCCATGGTGCCCTCCCCGCGCTCGATCTTGTCCACGATGCGTTGCACTGCGGACACAAGGTCCGGCGCGTCCGCGCCTTGGATGGGTTGGCTCAGGTCCATGGGGTTCTTGGCATGGCTGCCGAGGGAGATGGCCACGTGCCACTGGCCGAGCAGGCTGTCGCGCTGGAGCGAGAAGATCGAGTCCTGCCGAATGTCTTCAGTGTACTTCGATTCGAGCTTCAGGTGGACGGCGATCTTTCCGTCTTGGATGCCGATGCGCTCCACCTTGCCCGCGCGCACGCCGGCGAGCAGCACGAGCGCGCCTTCCTCGAGGCCGGACGCGGACTTGAAGAGCACCGTCGCGCGCTGCCAGGATTTCACCGCATCGCTAATCTGCGTGATCTTGAACGTGACCACGCCGAGGATGATGATCGCGACCAGCGAGAAGATGCCGACCTTCTGTTCGGAGGAGAGTGGCATGGTGGGTACCTCACCGATGTCCGTTGATGAACGCCGACACGATCGGGTTGTCCGTGTGGCGAAACTCGTCGGGCGAGCCGCACTGTTCGACCTTGCCTTGGTGGAGCATGGCCATGTGGTCGCCGATCTTGAACGCGGACACCATGTCGTGCGTGATGACGATCGACGTGGCGTTGAGCTTCTCCTTCATGTCGAGGATCACGTCGTCCACGTCGTCGGCGGTTAAGGGGTCGAGCCCGGTCGTGGGCTCATCGTAGATGATAATCTCTGGGTCCATGGCGAGCGCACGGGCGATGCCGGCGCGCTTTTGCATGCCGCCGCTCAACTCGCTCGGCATCTTATCTTCGTGGCCGTCGAGTTTCACCATCGCGAGCTTCTCGCGCACGATCGCGTCGATCTCGTGCTGCGGCTTGAGCCGGCGTTCCTTGAGCCCGAGGCCGACGTTCTCCGCGAGCGTGAGCGAGCTGAGCAGCGCCGCGCCTTGGAAGACCATCGCCATGCGCAAGAGCACGCGCTCCCGGGCGTCGGCGTCCATCGCGAGGATGTCCTGGCCATCGACCCGAATGTGGCCCGCGTCCGGCAGGAGGAGGCCGATCACGTGCTTGACGAGCACGCTCTTGCCGCAGCCGCTCGGCCCGAGGATGACCGTGGTCTTGCCCTCCGGCACGGCGAGGCAGACGTCTTCGAGCACCGTGCGCCCGGCGAACGATTTTCGGAGGTGCGCCACCTCGATGGCGGGGCGCTCCGGGGTTGTGGCGTCGTCCGTCACAGCAACAAGCCGGTCATGAGGTAGTTGAAGATGAAGATGGTGAGGAACGCGTGCACGACCGACGCGGTGGTGGCGCGGCCCACGCCGGCCGGGCCGCCGCTCGTGGCGAAGCCTTCGCGGCAACCGATGACGGCGACCACGGCGCCGAACACCGCGGCCTTGAGCAGGCTCTTGAGGATCTCGTCGAACGTCAGCCAGAAGTCGGCCATGTCGAAGAAGGTCGAGTACGGCACGTCGAAGTAAGCCTGCGAGATGGCCGCGCCGCCGAGTGTGCCGACGAGGTCCATGTAGATCACGAGGAGGGGCGACATGGTGATGCAGGCGATGAGCCGCGGCATGCCGAGGTAGCGCACCGGGTTGATGCCCAGCGTACGGAGCGCGTCGATCTCCTCCGACACGGTCATGGTGCCCAGCTCCGCGGCAAAGCCCGCGCCCACGCGGCCCGCAAGCAACACGGCCAGGAACACCGGGCCCATCTCCCGCACCATGGCCAAGGGCACGAGCGCGCCTAGGCTGTCGGCCAAGCCGAAGCGCATGAGCGTATCGCCCGACTGGAGCGAAAGCACCATGCCGATGAAGAGCGCGGCGAGCGACGCGATGGGCAGCGTGTCCGCGCCGACCCGCGCCATCTGCCCCATGACGTTCGGCACGTTGTAGTGCAGCTCCCGCGTCCAGTACAGGCACTGGCCGAGGAGCTTCACGTTCTCGCCGACAATTTGGCAGAGCGCCAAGATCGCGCGGCCGGACTTGTCAATCGCCTTGAGCATTTAAGTGCGGCGTTCCGCAGATTTGTGTAGGGATTGAGTGCGCTCACCGCGCACTTGCAGACCCCGGCGGGAAAAGAGGAAGAATGGAATGTTGGAATGCTGCCGCGCGGCCGAGCGCATTCCATCATTCCATCATTCCATTCTTCCTGCCCTTGCGCATGGACGTGCGTGCGACAGCCGGATGGGTCCGCAGAGCGACACGGAGTCAAGGAATGGCGCACCTACGGTCCGGAAATACGCACCATGGGCAAGTAGAGGAGCTTCAGGTAGCGGCCCTTCTCATTGCGCCGCAGTTCGAACAGGCCTTGGAGCAGGGCGAAGCGCGACGCGCCTTTGCCGCGGCCGAAGGCCACGAGTGGCCAGATCTGCGTGAAGTAGCCGTCGCGCGTGTGCCGATGGCGGAACACTCTCCAGAGGAAATGCGTCAGCGTGTCGCCGTTGGCCTCGCGGCGGTATTCCGCGATGAAGAGCAGGAACGGGCCGTAGGTCCGCTCCACGTTTGCCACGTCGCGGTACGGCCACAACGAGAACAAGCTGACATGCAGCGCGTACTGCCGCGGGTTCGACTCCTGCCACGTCCGCTGCCAACGGAACAGCGGCCAGATCTGCGTGTATGTGGCCACCTTGCCGGCCCCGACCCATCGCTCGCGCACGCGATGGTAGATGGGCACCAGCCAGGTGCTCTGCTTCATGTAGTCCTCGCCCGACAGTTTATCGGACCAGTAAAACGGATACAGTATCACAAGCTGGCTCGTGCCGCGGCGCCGGTTGACGCGCCAGCGGTAGAGGGGCAGCCACTTGTCCACGTCCTCGTTTTCGCCGCGGCGCTTCCCAATGAGCGGCCAGAAGTAGCTCCACGTGTCGCTCTTGTCGCGGTAGTTGGCGGTGTGCCACACGAACGGCCACAGCCAGGTCTTCGAGTCCGCGTGCGGCGACCGCTCCCAGCCGTAGAAGGGCCAGTACATGCGCGCTCGATACGATCCGGCGTCGCGGAGGCGCGCGTCGACCGCGATGTAGAAAGGCCAGAGCACGAACCGCTTGTCGTATGCGCCTTCCTTGTGGCGCCGGCCGTAGAGGGGCCACACGCGCCATCCCGATCCGCCGGGCAGACGCGAGAAGGAGATGATGGGCCAGGGCGTGTTCCACGTCGTGCGTGTGCCGCCTTCCTCCTCGTCGTCCATACGCGTATAGATCGGCCACAGGACGAAGTGGATGCGGTCGTGGCCGAAGCGGCGCTGGAAGCGGCCGTAGAGGGGCCAGAAGGCGAACGTGCCGCCAAACTCGCGCGACGTCTCTTTGAAGATCAGCGGGAAGATCGTGAGCGACAGCGGCTTGCTGGCGGTCGGGCCGCGGTCCCGGGTGAACGACGAGAGCAGGAGGAAGGTGGCGTCGGTGCGCGGGCCCTCGCGCATGGATCGGAACACGAGCGGCCACAGCACGCTGGCCCAATGGCGATCGTGCTCCGAGTGGGTGCGCGACCGCCACAGCGGCCGCAAGACCGTGTCGCGCTGGTGCGCGTCGCGCGTGCGCTCGAAGATGGGCCACAGCACTTCGGTCGTGCCGGTGCGGCCGCTCTCGTAGTAACACAGCGGCCACAGGTCGAGTGTGGGGTCCAGTTCGCTGGCATAGCCCCAGCCGGCGGCCGCGAGGATGAGAGCGCCCCACCCGGGCGCTGCGCGGAACGCGCGCGCGCCAACACGGTGGCATGTCCATCTGTGTCGCGACATCTACTTCACGACCTGAGTACCGATACCTTCATCCGTGAAGATCTCCAGCAGCAGCGCATGCCGAATGCGGCCATCGACCATGTGCGTCTTCTGCACGCCCGCTTCGAGCGCCTCCAGCGCGGACCGCGCCTTGGGCAGCATGCCGCCGCTGATCGTGCCATCGGCGATCATGCGCTGAATCTGCGCCTCCGTCACCGTCGACAGGAAACTCTCGGGAGCCTCGGGGTCCGTCAGAATGCCGTGCGTGTTCGATAGAAACACGAGCTTCTCCGCGTGCAGCGCCATGGCCAGGCGGCACGCGATCGTGTCGGCCTGCACGTTGTAGCGATCCACGCCAGGGTCCAACGACGACGCGATGGG
Source organism: Planctomycetota bacterium (assembly GCA_024278415.1). The sequence continues at coordinate 10,374 of JAJRTI010000059.1, forward strand.
CGGCACCACAGGGATGGTGTTCTGTGCGAAGAGCCGATGGAACACCTCCAGGTCGACGTGCGCCACCGTGCCCACGAGCCCCGCGTCGACAAGCTTGCATTCGCCGTTCTCGTCTTTGACTTCGAGCAGGTGCTTGCGCGCCTTGATCGGGCTGCCTTCGTCCCACACACAGTGGGCCCGGCCGCCGAAGGCTTCGATGATCTTCACGAGCTTCGCGCTAATACCCTCCACGAGCACGTCGAACGCGATGTCGAGCGTCTCCTGGTCGGTGACGCGATGGCCCTCGACGAACTTGGGCTCTTTGCCGCGCTTGGCCATTTAGGCGGTGATGAACGGCCCGCCGCCGTGCACGAGCACCGGGCGCATGCCCACCTGCTCCATGAGCACCACATCTTGAAGAACTTGGCGCAGGATATCGTCGTTCTCCATCGCGGCGCCGCCAAACTTGAGCACGACGGCCTTGTCGCGAAACCCTTGGATATAGGGCAGCGCCTCGATGAGCGCATCGGCTTTGTCCTGGGCTTCTTTCACAGAGGAATCCCCATCTCAAACGCGAAGACGGCCAGCACAAGCCAAACCATGGCTCACGCCGGCGGCACAGAATGTGCCCATTATATGGCGGTGTGTGGCAAAGTCAACGAACGCCGAGCGCGGTAGCCGCACTCGCCATAGTGCGGGGGAGCTGCATCCGCTAGTAGAGATTCGGCTCTTCGCTGTTTCGTGTGGGTAGCGTTCCGGATTGGTCAAGGAAGGAAGGGGCCAGGGAACACGGCCGTTGCGCCCGAAGGGCCAGCCCCTCCCATTCGACGCGCGCAGGCTGTTGCGCATACCCACGCGGCCGCCTCTGTCTCGCAGCGCAGTCTGCGAAAAAGCATCGTGCCTTCGCGGCCAGCAATCGCGAGGAAAGACAAGAAGTTGGCGCGGAATGCTTGCGCATTCCGATGCTTGCCAGCCGTACCGTGAAGACGGAAGGCGAAGGCCTTCCGCTCCAGCACGCGACCCAACGCCGCGGCTACAGGGCCCGCGACTCCATCTCCTTCAGCAGTTCCCTGGCCATAGGCGCCGCGCGAGAGGGGGGATGTTGCTCGAGCACGCGCCGGAGCTGCGACCGGGCCTCGCCGCTTCGGCCGAGGCGATAGAGCGCCTGCGCGTAGCGGCAGCGCGTACCGCCGTGCCGAGGGTTGAGCGCGAGCGAGCGCTCGTACTGCCGCGCGGCTTGTGCGTCGCGGCCCTCGCGCAGCAACGCGTCCCCCAAATTGTAGCGCGCCTTGAAGTTTTCGGGCACGTGGGCCACCGCGTTGTGGTAGAGGGTCCAGTCCGACCGCCAGTCGAACACGCGATGGGTCACGCGGCTTGCGCACACCACGAGCAGCGCCAGCACCCACACACGCTGGCGCCGGCCGCGCAGCAGCAGCAGGGGCACCGCGCACCCGGCCGCGAGCGGCAGGTAGAGCCGTTGTTCCGCCACGAGCCGGCCAAAGGAAGGGCTGAAGGGCAGCACGTTGCTCACCGGCGCGAGCAGAAGCAGGAAGCCCGCGGCCAGAATCGCCCCCGGCCGGCCGCGGCGCAGGCCGCAGACCGCGAGCAACGCCAGCATCGCGAGCCCAGCCGCGGCCGGCCCCCGAGCCATGAGCGCGTGCTCCAAGTTCAACGACACGGGCAGCGCGGCCATGCCGCCGTACGTGCCGAGTGTGCGGGCCACGAGCGCGGGCGCGGCGCCGGCGATCTCGCCGACCGGGAGCCCGGCGCCGGTGGCGCGGGCACGCAAAGCGATGAAGACCAGCAACACGGCCCACAACGGCCACGTACGCAGCAAGGGCTTGCGTTGCCGATACAGCACCATGCACAGCCACGCCCACAGAGCGCAGGCCGCGGCCTGTTCGTGCGACAGCAGCGCCACGGCGAACGCCGCGCTCGCGAGGAGCCATCGCCCTCGGCGCAGGCCGGCCAGCATGGCCAAGAGCATGCACGCGCCCGCGGCGAGGATCGTGCGGTTCTTCACCCACGCGACGGCCTCCACGTTCGCCGCGTGCAGGCCAAATACCGCGGCCGCAAGGAATGCGGCGCCCTGGCCGATGCCCAGCTCCCTGAGCAGGGCGAACACGAGCAGCACCGCGGCCGCGTGGAGCGCGATGTTCGTCCAGTGGAAACCCCGCGGGTCCATGCCCCATGCCGCGTAGTCGATGGCCGCGAGGAGCGGCCGCATGGGCCGGTACGCCACGCGCGACGTGGCGGCGTTCGCGCGCCAGAAGCCGGGCGAGAAGTAGCGCAACGCGGAGCGGAGGCTCCGCACGTTGGGATCCTCGACGATGCGCGCGTAGTCGTCCGCGACGAAGCCGCACACCTGCACGTTGGCGTAGGGCAAGACCGTGAGCGCGACGAGCAACAGGGCCAGACACCCGCTTTGCCGTGGCCGGGCCATCACGCGTCCTCGAGGATGACGATCTGTGCGGACACGCCGCCGGCCACGTGGAGCAGGGCCATGCTGCGCGGCAGGTTCATGCGCTTGCGCCCTGCGCTCCCAGGGTTGAGGAACAGCACGCCCGACACGCGCTGCGCGAGAGGCCGGTGCGAGTGGCCCGACACGACCACGTCGGGCATGCGATCGCGGCACCAGACGCGCAGCGCGTCCCACGGCGGCCGCTGATGGGTCATGACCACGTGCACGCCGGCGAGGCCGACGATCTCGATAGACCGCAGCGGAATCGTGAGCCTGTGCAGGTCGACGTTGCCGACCACCGCGGTGGTCGGCGCGAGCGCCCTGAGTTCCTCCAGCACGTGGTCCGCGCCCACGTCGCCCGCGTGCAGAATGTGGTCGACACCCTTCAGCCGATCCACCACCTGAGGGTCGAGGTAGCCGTGCGTGTCCGAGATGACGCCGACCTTCACGGGCGCTTTCGCCTCCTCTCGATGATGCGGCTCGCGACGATGGCATCGCGGAAGTGCTCGGCCATCAGGCGGCAACCGGCCGCGTTCATGTGGCACCCGTCGATGAAGTACTTGTCGCTCTTGGGCATGAGCTTGGCGTGGTCGACGAACAGCGTGCCCGCGTCTTCGTGGACCTGCTGGGCCATGGCGTTCATCGCGTCAAGAGCGGCGGCCACTCCGTACGGCGAGAGATTGTGGAACCAAGGGAACGCGCGCAGCCGCTCCAGTTCTTCGCCCGTCATGCCGGGGTGGATCGTGTGCGCGAAGGTGGACAGGCAGACCTCGCTCCCGGCCGCACGCGCGAGCACAACCAGGCTGCGGAGGTTGCGTTCGTACACGCGCAGAATGCCTGCCGGCACGCGGTGCACGAGTTCGCGCGGCGGCTCAGGATAGTACCAGACCATCATGCCACGCCGCGCGCGCAGGGTCAACTGGCCGATCCCGGTGCGCGTGAACCACGCCGGCCAGTCGGGGTCGAGCCGCAAGTCCGTCGCCACCGCTCGGCCCAGGTGGTACGCCTTGTAGAAGTTGCGGTAGTACGGCCAGAAGTCTGGATAGCTCATGGGCATCAGGTCGTTGATCGCCTGGTACACCACGAGCAAATCGGGCTTTAGCTCCACGAGGTTGAGTTGGAAGTTGATGAGCGTGTGCGCGGTCGAGTACGCGGAAAAGCCTGCGTTCAGCACCTCCACCTTCCGGTCGGGGTATTGCTTCTGGAGCATGCGCTCCAGTTGGGCCGGGTAGGTCTCGTCGTCGTTGACGTACTGGTTTTCGGTCGTGGACCCGCCGACGCAGATGATGCGGAAGGTGTTGGCGCCCTTGCGCCGCGGCACGTCCCGGCCCCGCAGCCCAAGCGAGTTGGTGCTGTAGCGCCGCGTGCCGAAGCGGTCGGTGATGGCCGTGGAGCGGTTGGGCTTGAGGCTGTAGCCGAGGAAGGGGTGGAACTGCTGGAGCTGCGGGGCCTCCTGGGGCAGCCGCGCACAATACACCCGCGCCAGCACTTCCGCGGCCGCCAGCCCCACAGCCAAGCCCGCGGCCACGGCCAGCAGCTTGGCCGTCGTCCGAATTCGCTTTCTCCGGGGTTGGCTCATGGCCGGTGGAGGCTCCCGCGTCTGATTGGCTGCCCACTGGAATGCTAGAATCATGGAACGATGGAGTGGCCGGATGCTGGCGAGCATCCTTCCATTATTCCATCATTCCATCGCTCCGTCCAAGAACCCCACCTGATGCAGCTTGCGCCTGTGCCGCCACTTGGCGAACAGCGCGTACGCGACCCACATGCACACGGCCCACGTCCACACGAGGCCCACGACGCGGCCGGGCGTGACGCGGTTCGCGTCGGCCACCAGCTTGTTGGCCTGCATTTGCCCGCCGGCCGTGAGCGCCATGAATGTGGCGACGCCGGCGTACATGAGCGCGGCGATGGCGAGCCAACGGGCCACGCGCTGCCCGCGCGCATGGGTTGCGATGAACGGCAGCAGCAGCACGATGAGGCCGGCCGCGGCGAACGCGCACACGCCGAGCACCTCGCCGTCCAGGAACAGTACGCGGCTGGGGATGTGCTTGAGCGTCTCGAACATGAAGAGGAAATACCATTCCGGCCGCGTCCCGGCAGGCGCGGGCTTGACCGGGTCCGCGCGCAGGCCGAGGCCTGCTGGCGCGACGACCGCGAGGGTCACGAGCGCGGCGAAGAGGCCGGCCCAAAGCATGCCGTCGAGGAGCAGGAAGTCCGGGAAAAAGCGCTCGCGCCGGACC
>JAJRTI010000767.1 GCA_024278415.1 Planctomycetota bacterium
TGAGCCCTCTGGCGCCCACGCGCCCCGGCCGAGGCTCACTGACGTGAGCACTACAGGCGCGCGGGCGCCGCTGCCCTTGACCCCGCGGCGCGAGGGTGCTACAAGTGCCGGCGCCGATGCCCCTCCGCCATCAACCATTAACCATCAACCATAATCACCATGACCCCACGCCAACGCGTCGAATGTATCCTCCGCGGCGACATGCCGGACAAAGTGCCGCTCACGATGTACGAGACCATGATCCCCCAGTGCACGGTCGAGCGGCAGCTCCGCGACCAAGGCATGTGCATCGTGTACCGCCGGGTCAACGTGTGCAAGACCCACTCGCCGAACGTGAAGCGCCGCACCGAGAACGTCGTGATCGACGGCGCACCTCACGTGAAGACGATTACGGAGACGCCCGTCGGCATGCTGACGGAACTCTCGCGGCCGGCCGGCTTCACCTCGTGGCGCGTGGAGAAGCCGTTCAAGCGGCCCGAGGACTACAAGGTGCTCAAGTTCATCGCCCAGGACCAGCACTACTCCGAAAACTATGCGGCGTACATCAAGATGGACGAGTTCCTCGGCGAAGACTTCATCCTGCGCGCGGGCGTGGGCGCCACGCCGTTGCACGAAATCATGATTCAGTGGATGGGCGTGGAGACGTTCGCAATCGAGTGGGCGGAGCGCCGGGACGAGATCATTGACCTTTGCAACGCGATGGCCGAGAAGCGCCGCGAGGTGTACCCGCTGGTGGCCAACTCGCCGGCGTCGCACGCAAACTACGGCGGCAACGAAGTGCCGGAAGTCATGGGCCTGGAGCGGTTCAAGGAGTTCTGCGTGCCGCTCTACAACGAGGCCGCGGAGGTGCTGCACAAGGGGGGCGTGCTGCTGGGTTCGCATCTGGACGGCAACAACACCGCGTGGGCGGATGCGGTTGCGGATTCCGCACTGGACTACGTCGAGGCGTTCACGCCGCCCCCGGACTGCGACCTGTCGGTGAAGGACGCACTCGCGCGCTGGCCGGGCAAGTTTCTTTGGCTCAACTTCCCCTCGTCCGTGCATTTGCGCACGATACCGCAGATCGAGGACGCAACCCGCGAGCTGATCCGCGAGGCCGCGCCCGGGGACCGCTTCATCATCGGCATTACGGAGGACATTCCCGAGGACAGGTGGCAGCAGAGCATGCTCGCGATCTCGCGGGTGATCAACGCTGAGGGCCGGCTGCCGATCGGGGATTGAAACGCAATCCGCCGTACGGCGGACGCAGAGACGCTGAGGCGCAAAGGGGAGCAGAGGGGGGAGCAGGGGGGACTACTTCAACGTGCCGAACCGTACGAGTTCATGAGCGTCCACCGGCATGATGGCCGCGCCGATGCCCGCGTGAGCGCGGCAGTACGCGGCGATCTCCTCCCGCGCCATGACCATGAACGCAGTGCTGAGCGCATCCGCGACACCGGCGGTTGGCGCGAGCGCCCATGCCGCGAGTGCGGCCCGCGCCGGCTGGCCCGTGCGCGGGTCGATGATGTGCGCGCCTTGGACTTGCACGCCAGAGCCGGAGAGCGCGGCCTCGCGCAGATCGATCTTGCCCAACTCCTGGGCCGCGTCACGCGGGTCGCGCAGGCCGACTTTCCACACGTCCTTACCCATCGCGAAAACGGTGCTGTAGTCCGCGTGCACGAGCGCGGACTGGATGTCCCATTCGCGCAGCAACTCGACCATCTGGTCGACTGCGTAGCCCTTGGCAATGCCGCCGAGGTCGAGCTTGACATTGTCCATGAGCACGGTGACCGAGTGGTTCTGTTTGTCGAGGGCCAGTTTGGCAGAACCGCCTGAAGGCGGGACTCCGAGCCGTGCGCTTCGATACGTCACGTCGAATGCGCCGCGGGTCTCCTGGCCCACGCGCAGCGCGAGTGTGAGGCACTCGAACGCGGCCGGCCCCACGCGTGTCGATTGTCCCTTGCCCAATGCGTTGATCCGCGACACGTCGCTTGTCTCGACAAAGCGGCTCAGATCGAGTTCGAGGGCCGCCAGCTCCTCGAACGCGGCCGTGGAGGCCTGCTTCGCGTAGTCCGCGTCGTGGCCGGAGACGATAACCTCGAACTCGCCGCCCATGGCAGGGTAGGCGAAGCGGTGCGCGGCGGGAGATAAGGATGGCGATATACGCGGGTGGGGCATGGGGGGGCTAAAACGTAAAGACGTAAAGACGTAAAACGTAAGCAGAGCAGAGCGGAGCGGGAGGCCCTCCCCTTACGTTTCACGTTTCACGTTTCACGTTTCACTCCTTGCTCTTGATGAACGCATCCCACAGCTCCGACCGAATGTAGACGAGCAACAGCACATCCGGGCGCAGGCCGTAGTATTCGGTCGTGTATCGGCCGCGGAGCTTCGCTTCGACCGCCTCTTGGAGATCGGGCGTGGTCACGACGACGTCCGCGTCCGCGTCGTCGGGCGGCTCGACGTAGAAGCCCAGGTTGGGGAACTTGCGCAGGTACCACGGGAGCGGCCAGTAGTCCTGCGGCCGCGAGATGGCCTTCACGACCA
>JAJRTI010000768.1 GCA_024278415.1 Planctomycetota bacterium
AACATGCTCGCCAGCCTCAAGTCGTCGTCGCTGAACGCATAAGGCTGTTCGGCCTCGACGCACAGCAGGCCCAGCGGCTCGCCTTCGATCTTGAGCGGTGCGCAGATGAGGCTCCGCGAGTCGGGATGCACCCCGAGCGCGTTGGCCAGGCGTTTGGGCACCGCCTCCGCGAACCGCTGCGGTTGGTTCATCAGGCGCCGGGCTTCGTCGAGTTCGGCCAGGTCGAACGTCTCGCCGAACTTGCCGGCGTCCGGGTTTGTCGTTGCCGCGCAGCGCAGGGCCTCCCGGCCGGCATCCTGGATCCACAGCGATGCCGCGCGCGCGGACAACGTTTCCGCCACGCTCGATGCGGCCAGCTCGAAGGTGGAGGGCAACTGCTGGCTGCGGACGACGGATTCGGCGAGGCGATAGAGGGCCTGAAGCTCGCGCACGCGCAGATTCGCTTGTTCGTAGAGGCGGGCATTTTGGATCACGACTGCGGCGCGGTTGGCGATGGCGCCCAGCAGGTCCTGGTCCTCGCGGTTGAAATCCTGCTCGGCGGCCTTGTCGTGCACGCTGATGGCGCCGATGATCTCGTCGTCCACGCGAATAGGCGCGGCCAGCGCGCTCTGCACGCCGAGCCGCTCCAGCAGCACGTCCGACACGGTGTCGGTGGAGGCGCGCGCCAAGAGCACGGGCTCGCCGCGCACAATGGCCTGGCCGTGGATGCCGGCGCGGGCGTAGAGCGTCTTCGGCAGGTTCGGGTTGTTTGACAGCTCGCCGCTCACGGCCTCGACCGTCAGTTCGTCCTCGCGGTCGCTCTTGAGGGTGAGCATTGCGGAGCGGGCCGACAGCCCCCCGGCGGTTGCGTCCACGAGCGACTGGAGGAGCAGGCGCAGGTCTTGGGCCACGCTGACCGAGCCCACCATGCGCAGCAGCAGCGACTCGCGGCGGTGGGCGCGAACCGCGGCCTCGTGCTTGGTCGAGTTCTGGATCGCCATGGCGATCTGGTTGGCGGCCGCGTCGAGCATGGGCGCATCGTCTTTGGACAGCTCGCCCATCCCAGGCTCCGCCACGAACAGCACGCCGAACACGCGGTCTTCGCCCGTGAGCGGCATCGCGAGCGAACCGTGGTCCGATTCAAGCGACACGGCCTGGCGCTCGCGGAAGGCCTGGAGTATGGCCTCGCTCGAAGCGGGGTTTTCCATCAGAGCCTGCTCGGTCATGCCGAGGCACGTCGCGCTGGCCAACTTCCCTTCGTCGTTGGCGAGCAGGATGGCGCCCGCGGAGGACGACACCAAGGACAGGGTGCGTTGGAGCATGGGTTCGAGCAGCGGCCCGATTTCGAGCGTGGAGAGGGCGGCTTGGCCAATCTCGGCAATGGTGCGAAAGTGCTGGGTGGTGATCTCTTGGCGCTGGCGACGGCGTTCGAGTTCGGCTGACACCACGCCGCTGAACCACGCGGTGAGCAGGAAAAGGGGCAGGTGCGTTAGGCCCACTTTGAGCGCGAGCGAGGGCGTGTCGCCCGCGAGCAGCAACACCGTTAGGTACCAGGCGCTCAACAGGCCCGTGATGACGAACGCCTCGGATGCGGTGTAGAAAATACTCGCGAAGATGATGATCGGGAAGTAGATCGCGTAGAAGGGGCTCTGCGCACCGCCGGTGAAGTAGACGAGGGTCGTGACGAGGCCGATGTCCGCGGCGACAGCGATGAACGAAAGCGCCCGATTGCCCGATGGCGTGCCCGCGCCCCAACGCGGGCTCGACCAGAAGTAGCTGAGCGCCGCGACAATCATGGCGACCAAGCCCACGAACACCACGGCCTCTTTGTTGACCGGGTAGTGGGGGAAGCGCAGCGCGCACACCAGTACCCCTATGGTCACCAGCACGCGCGCGTACGCGCTGAATTCGCGCATGCGGGGCCGGAAGTTTGCGGACGAGAGATCCCTTGCGAGATCGGGATGGCTGGGAGGCCCGGAGAGAGGGATAGGTGAGTGGCTCATCCGTGGACCGGTAGCTGGGTCGGGGTGGCGAGGCAGTATGCCGCGCGGCGCGCCCCCCCAGGCGCCGTGGCCGACTCGTGCAGCAGCGATACTACTGTGGCCGGCAAGGCGTGTCAAGCCGCGGCGCCCCCCCCCTTTGACAACCCCCGCCGCGTTGCTACAATGCCGCGCGGCGCCACTGATCTTCCCTGAACGCGAAAGGCCTCACCATGGTCCAAGTGGAACTTCGACGCATCATGATTTGCGAGACGAGCGACCACCAGCACATCGTGCTCAAGGAGAAGGACGGTGAGCGGGAGTTCCCCATTGTCATCGGCCTCTACGAGGCGATGGCGATCGACCGGGGGGTGAAGCACCTCGCGATGCCGCGGCCGCTCACGCACGACCTGCTCTGGGCCGTCATCCAGAAGCTTGGCGCGAGCCTGGACCAAGTGCTGATCAACGACCTGCGCGACGGCACGTTCTACGCGACCCTCGTGCTCAGCCGCAACGGCGAACGCATCGAAATGGATTGCCGGCCCAGCGACGCGATCGCCCTGGCCGTGCAGGGCAGTGTGCCCATCTTCGCCGCGGAGCACGTGATCTACGAGGTGAGCAACTGGGGCGTGGTGTGAACGGCCGCCGCCCGCAGCGCGCACGTCGGCGCGTTCCGCTTAAAGGGAATGCTGGAATGGTGGAAGACTGGAACGGCGAAGCCCATCGCACAGTGGGCCACCATGCCATGACATGGCCACGGCTCATCTCCATGCTTGCGCTCGCGGCCCTGTCCGCCGGCGCGGCCGCGCAGGCAGCCGAGCGCGACGTGTTTATCGAAGCCGGTGCGGCCAAGCTCGTGGTGTATGAAGGCCGGCATTGGCGGCAGAGAGACGGCTACCTCGAAGGCGCGGGCAAGAGGAACGACCTGTTCGCAGGAAAGGGCATTGGCGCGGGCGACTTCCACATCAAAGCCCGGCTGCGCCTCCTCAAGATGAAACGCAGCGCGGCCGCGTTTCGCGTGGGCTCCAACTACTTCGGATTCGAAGGCGCACGGGGCGCGACGTTCCTTGCCGGACCCATGTCCGGCAAGCGTGGCCGACGCCCCTTCGCCAAGCGGATCCGACACCTTGGCCCCAGCACCAAGTTCGTCCAAGGCGACAAGTGGTTCGTCTTCGAGGTCGTGCGAAAGGGAAATCTCGTCCGCTTCCTCATTGACGGCAAACCTGTCCTTGAAGTCAAGTATAACGCGAGGGCGATTGGAACGATCGGCTTCCACCCCTGGCGCGCAACCATGCAAGTGAGCGACTTCTCCGCGGAGGGAACCATGACCGACGTCTCGACTCAGCCACGAGGCTACACCATCCCCACCATCGATCTGAACTCGGAGCGCCGTCGCCAGGTCGTGGTCGACCGCGAGGAGGGCCAGTACCTTGGCCACCCCACGACCGTGCTGCTCGAAGACGGCAAGACCATGATCTGTGTCTATCCCAAGGGCCACGGCAAGGGCGCGATCGTCATGAAGCGCAGCACCGATGGAGGGCTCACCTGGTCCGAGCGCCTGCCCACGCCCAAGAGTTGGGAGACGTCGCGCGAAGTGCCCACGATCTATCGCGTGGTCGACCGGCAGGGCAAGAAGCGGCTCATCATGTTTTCCGGCCTCTACCCCATTCGCATGGCCGTGTCCGAGGACGACGGAGCGACCTGGTCCGAGCTGGAGCCCATTGGCGACTTCGGCGGAATCGTCGCAATGTCCGACCTCATACGCCTCAAGGACGGCTCGTACATGGCCGTGTTCCACGACGACGGCCGATTTCTACGAGGAAAAGGCGAGAAAGGCGATTGCTGGGTGTACAAGACGATCTCGCCCGACGGCGGCCTCACTTGGAGTGAGCCAGAGAAGGTCGTGTGCATGCCCGAGGCCCGGCTCTGCGAGCCCGGGCTGATCCGCTCGCCCGACGGCAACCAAATCGCCATGCTGCTGCGAGAAAACACCCGGCAATTCAATTCCTTCGTTACGTTTAGCAACGACGAAGGCAAGACGTGGACCAAGCCGCGGGAGCTGCCGGCCGCGCTCACCGGCGACCGGCACCAGCTCATCTACACCCCGGACGGCCGCATCTTCGCGTCGTTCCGCGACACGACCCACAACAGCCCGACCAAGGGCGATTGGGTGGGGTGGGTCGGCACGTACGAGGACATCGTCGAGGGCCGCGAGGGGCAGTACCGGATCCGCCTTCTGGACAACACCAAGGGCTCGGATTGCGCGTACCCAGCCATCGAATTGCTGCCAGACGGCACGATCGTGTGTACGACCTACGGCCATTGGGCCAAGGGCAAGGAGCCCTACATCGTAAGCGTGCGCTTCAAGATGGAAGAGCTTGACGAGCGTCTACCGCCGAACGCGGTCGACCTCTTCTTCAACGGGCTCGACGGCGTCGTGCAGTACCGCATCCCGTCGCTCGTGGTCACGACGAAGGGCACGCTCATCGCCGCGTGCGACGCGCGCGTCGACCGGCCCGGCGACTTGCCGAACAACATCGACATCGCGATCCGGCGCAGCTTAGACAACGGCAAGACGTGGACCCCGGTCGAGCGCATCGTCAGCTTCCCCGGCGAGGAGGGCGCGGGCGACCCGTGCATGCTCGTGGACCGCGACACCGGCGCGATCTGGATGTTCTACGACTATGGCGTTCCCCACCCCACGCTGCCGCGCAAGCGCAAGATCGCACTGCACGTGATCAAGAGCGAGGACGACGGCGCGACCTGGTCGGAGCCGCGCGACTTGAACCCGGACATCATGAAGCCTGAATGGTACTTCGTCGCGGCCGGGCCGGGCAACGGCATCCAACTGCGCAGCGGCCGGCTCATCGCGCCGGTCTACATCCCCCACCGGGACGGCCGCAAGACCGGCCACGCGCTCTACAGCGACGACCACGGCCAGACGTGGACGCTGGGCGAGGGCACGTTGGGGGGCCCTGCATCCGAACCGCAGATCGTCGAGTTGGCGGACGGCACGCTCATGATGAACGTGCGCCAACCGCCCAAGGCGGACTGCCGCGGCGTCGCGGTCTCGAAGGACGCCGGGCTCACGTGGTCGGAGGTCGTGGACCAGCCGCAACTCATCGAGCCCGCCTGCCAGGCGAGCTTCATCCGCTACACCTGCGCCGCGGACGGCGACGACAAGAACCGCCTCCTCTTTTCCAACCCGTTCAACGCCGGCGGCCGGGCCGCCATGACCGTGCACCTGAGCTACGACGAGGGCAAGACCTGGCCCGTATACCGCGGCATCCATCGCACGTTTTCCGCGTACTCGTCTCTTGCCGTCTTGCCGGACAAGTCCATCGGCCTCTTCTACGAGCGCGACCCCATGATGACGCTCACCTTCGCAAGGTTCACCTTGGACTGGCTCACCAAGGGCAAGGACAAGCTGAGCGAGTAGGTAAGCCCATCTTTCGTTACGGAATCCCTATCGAGACCTCCGCAGAAAGGGAGAACACAGATTTTCGCAGATGCCCGCAGATCACGCGGATGGGACCAGTGGACAGCGGCGCACAGCACGAGACCTTTCAGTCATCCCAGGAGCCGCGTCCAGAAGAATGCCTCCCTGTGGGCCGCTGGACTGCCCAAATTGTTATTTTATAACATCTCAGCCAAGTGCAGCATTCACCGACCTTTGGGTTTCGCGTGAATTGCGAAACAGCCGTTCCATCTGAGAAAACGCGATCGTGAAGCCCGTTGGGCTTCTCAGAAGGCGAACACGCCGAAGTCTGCCAGAATCCCGCTCATGTTCTCGGCGCTCAATTGTCGCACTTGGCTGAACTGTTATGTCATTCTGAGCGAAGCGAAGAACCAGCCAACTCAAGCAAAGGAGTCCGCGGGAATGGACACGATCAGATACGGCATCATCGGCGGAGGCCAAATGGGCTTGGGGCACCACAAGTGCATCGCCGAGACCCCCGATGCCGACGTAGTGGCGGTGGCCGACACCAGTGAAAAGAGTCTGAACGTGTTCCAGCATCGGCTCTACAACCCCGAAGTGCAGAAGGCTCTTGACGAGATCCAGGATTACGCCAAGAAGCTGGTGTTTCTCCAAGAGTATGAGACGACAACGCCTCCGGCCGGCGATGGGTCCGTGAAGTTTGTGTCCGACTACCGTGAGCTGTTGGCAATGGATGAGGTGGACGCGGTTGTGGTTGCAACGCCGGACCACACGCACGTGGATATCGCGGTCGAGTGCCTTGCCGCGGACAAGCACGTGCTCAGTGAGAAGCCCGCAGCCACGAGTTATGAGCAACTCCGAAAGCTCGAGGGGGCCGTGGCGCAATCGGACCGAATCTACCAGGTGGGCCTTGAGTGCCGGTATCTGCCGGTCTTCGAGAAGATGCGCAAGATGGTCGAGGAAGGCGCAGTGGGCAAGCCGGCAATGACCTGGTGCATGGAGTTCCGAGGCCCGTTCCACAGGAAGCGCGGCAACTGGATCATGTTTCAGGAACAGACCGGCGGCGTGTTCGTGGAGAAGACCTGCCACTATTTCGACCTCATGACATGGTTTGCTGACTCCATTCCCAAGAAGGTGGTCGCACTGGCAGGCCAAGACGCGGTCAAGGACATCTACGGCATCGAGCCCGACATCTTCGACAACGGCTGGGTCATCATCGAATACGAGAACGGCGCGAAGGGCATGCTCGGGCTCTGCATGTTCAGCCACCATCCACTTTCAGTCGGTGTCGTTGGCGATGGCGGGAAGATGGAGGGCTTCTTTGCTGCACAGAAGATCAGCCACAACAAGCGCGGCGAGAAGACCACTGAGATCGAAATGAAGGAGGGCAACAAGTTCTCGCACCTGAGCCACGGCGGCGGCGTCTACTTCGAGCACTTGGCGTTCATCGACAACGTCCGGAACGGCCTCACCCCGCTGACCGACATCAACGTTGCGAAATGGAGCACGCTCGTCGGACTCGCGGCCGAAGAGTCCGCGAGGAACGGGAGCGCGCCGGTCACGTTCTGAGGCCCCGGGGACGCGGTGCGGAGATGTTCGGAGCGGAACGCCTTCGCGTTCCGACGGACGGTCCCGAAGTTTCGGGATCCGCTCCCCTTGGGTTGCGGACCAAGCCCGCGTTAAGGAACGAGTCGATTCCATTCGACAATTGACCCGCCACATGGCCTCCGTTAGCATGCGCCGGCACGTGATCCAGTGATTGATCCAACGCCTATAGGAGACACGAGAATGGCTGCAACGCTCGCAATCGACGGCGGCGAACGAGTTGTGCCGGAAGGCATGATCCAGTCATGGCCAGTGATCACCGACGAGGACAAGCAGGCCGTGCTTGCGGTGTTCGACAGCGGACACCTGCACGGGTGCAGCGCGCCGCAAGCGGTCGCACTTCAGGACGAGTGGAAGGAGTTCTGCGGCTGCAAGTACGCGCTCGTCACCAACAGCGGCACGTCCGCGCTCCACATGGCCGTGGCCGCGGCCGGCGTCGAGCCCGGCGACGAAGTGATCACGAGCGCGCACACGTACTGGGCCACTGCGGCCGCGATCCTGCATCACAACGCGATCCCCGTGTTCGCGGACATCGACCCCAAGACGTTCACCATCGACCCCGCGGAGATCGAGAAGAAGATCACGCCGCTTACCAAAGCGATCCTCCCCGTCCACATCCTCGGCATGCCTTGCGACATGGACCCCATCCTGGAGATTGCGCGCAAGCACAATCTGAAGGTCATCGCCGACGCCTGCCAAGCCCATGGCGCCAAGTACAAGGGGAAGCGGGTCGGCAACCTGTGCGACGGCACAGGCTTCAGCCTGAACCGATCGAAGAACCTCACCTGCGCGGAAGGGGGACTGTACACGACAAACGACGACCACGCGTACGCGTACGCGTCGAAGATGCGCGAGTTCGGCGAGGTGATTGTGCCAGGCGAGGAGCGCCAGTACAACGCGTTCGTGCTGGGCTGGATGTATCGGTCGGTCGAGTTCTGCAACGCGTTCGCCCGCAGCCAACTCAAGCGGCTGCCCGAACACAACGCCGCGCGCATCGAGATGTCGGAGTACCTCACGGAGCAGTTGGCCAGCATCCCCGGCCTCAGCGGCCCCTACGCCCCAGCCGACCGCAAGCCGGTGTACTGGACGTACGCGATGAAGTTCTCGCCAGAGGAGGCGGGCGTCGACGTAGACGTGGACACGTTCCGGCAGCGCGCCCAGAAAGTGTTCGCCGCGGAAGGCATGTCCGTCGGGCCGTGGCAGCGAGTGCCCGTGCCCGGGCAAGACGTGTTCCAGCAGAAGCAGGGCTACGGCCACGGGTGCCCGTGGACGTGCTGCTACAAGGGCGACGTGGAGTATCGCTCGGAGGACTACCCGAAGACCCTGGAGTTCCTCGAATCACACGCACGGCTCGGCGGCGTGCACCCGCCCAACACGATGGCGCTCATGGAGCGCTACGTCGAAGGCTTCAAGAAGGTGATGGGCCAAGCCGCGACGTGGGCGACCCGGGACGATCTCGGCTGAGGCTGTGCTACAGTGCGGCGAGTTGCGGCGGCGACAGCGTGCGCAACGTGTTGCCCTGCGCGTCGGTCAGCCTGAGCCCTTCGGCGGAACGTACCGCCGTGCCCAAGACGCGGCCCGCGGCGTCGCGCACCTCCAGCCGGCCATCGCCAACCTTCACAAGCGACACGGACTGCCCATCTTCCGCAACGACAACCCTTGCCGCGCCCGCAGGGTCCGCCTGTCCGATATTGAGGTCGTCGTTCTTGTAGAACTCGATCAGGTTCACCACGAGCGCGTCGCCCAGCCACGCCACTTCATACACCGGCACGATAACCATGAGCCACATGGCCACGGATTGCACGATCTCGTTGTCGCTGACATCGCCGTTAAACTTGTACACGCTTTTCGTCAGCGGGAATCGGCCGTAGCAGCCGCTCATCGCGGGCACGACGCACGCGAGCAGCGCCACAACGACACAGCGGCGCAGCATTCCGTTGGCCTGCCAAAAGGATCGTGTTCTCATCTTCAGCTCCTCCAAGACGTGGAAAATGGGCAACGTTCCGCCAAGAGGCGGTCCGCATTGTATTGAGGTGAGCATTGCTGTCAAGGACCGCGGCCGCGCCGGTTTGCGTCGACTTTGTTGAGCGCGTCTGTCATGTACTCCGTTAATATGACGGGTGCGTTGAGCGTGTCTGGCAGCGAATGACATGAGGGAGTAATGGATCAGGAACAGAGAGATCTGAAGCGCCGCGTCGCGCGCGTCGCCAACGCCCTGGAGAAGGCCTTTGGCGACGACACTCACTACGACGGCGGCGACCCGCTCGATTGCCTCATCCACTGCATCCTCTCCCAGAACACCACGAGCGCGAACTGCCGCCGCGCGTATGAGGGCCTGCGCGCACGCTACCCCACGTGGGACAGGGCGCTCGCCGCGCGCACGACGGGCATCGCCAAAGCTATTCGCGTGGGTGGGCTCGCCAACCAGAAGAGCGTATGGATCAAGGACGTGCTGCGCTGGCTCAAGCGGGAGCACGGCCGGCTGAGCCTCGGGTTCATCCGGGACATGAGCGACGACGAGGTCCTCGATACGCTGACCCAGTTGCAGGGTGTAGGGCTCAAGACTGCGGCCATCGTGCTGTGCTTCGCGTGCGGCCGGGACGTATTTCCCGTGGACACACACGTGCACCGCGCCTGCAAGCGGCTCGGCCTCGTCAATGCCAACGCCACGCGTGAGCGCACGTTTTGGGACATGGCGCCGCTCGTGCCCAAGGGCAAGGCGAACTCATTCCACCTCAATCTCGTGCACCTTGGGCGCACCACCTGCCACGCGCGGAAGCCCCAGTGCGACGCGTGCCCGTTGCGCAAGCTCTGCCCGCAGGTCGGCGTCTGACCAGACCTGCGCGCCTTGCCCCCGCGGCAGACGCCGCTGGCTTGTAGTAGGGCCATTTATGGCCCGTCCGAAACGCGGAAGAAACCGCCCTACTACAAGCGGCCTTCGCGTTCCGCTCGGCCCGTGCACATGACTGTTGTTGGAAGAGGCCGGTGGCGCCAGGCTTGCCGTAGAACGGCTGGAGCTTCTGGGGAGACTCGTGCGAATAAACAGTTGACTCCTGATGCATTTTGGGCATAATAGTTGTGCCCTCGGTGCAACTGTGAAGAGAGGAATGCTTCGTGAGTGATGTAGCGAAACTGGATGGAGCGATGCCGCTGTCCCTCGCGCCGGCCAAGTTCGGTGCGTTGCGCGATTCGTTCTTCCTTCGCGACCCGGCGGGGCGCTCGCCGCGGCCGCGGCTGCGGCGCCGCATCGACGACGAGGCGATCGAGGCGAGCGGCGCGTTCCTCCTGCACCACGACTACACGGTCTCTCGCCGCGACGGCGCGCGGTTTGTGGACGTCACCGGCGATCCCAATCCCATCCACCGAGAGGGCAACGTGATCGCGGGGGCGATGACCATGTCGAAACTGCTGCTGCCCCTGGAGGTGGTCCTGCCCGAGGCCTACGTGCTGAACGTGCAGACCAAGTTCACGTCCGTGGCCTTCTACGGCGACCGCATACGCAACGTGTTCCGCTTCGAGCCGGACAAGGGCGGCGTGTGGAAGGTTGAGGTGAACACGTACCAAGGCGGCCGCCGCGTGGCCAAGAGCGCGCTCAAGTGCCAGGCGTCGGCCGACGCGCCTGCAAAGGTGCACGAGTGGCGGATCAACAGGGAACAGGTCGCCAAGGTCGCGGAGTTCTGCGATGCTCTCGACGTGGAGTTCGAGGGCTACGTGGAGCAGACCTGGGGCCGGAACTACACCTACCCTTTGAGCTTTCTCGCGTCGTTGCCATCCGGCGCGATCGTCGAGCAGATGTCAGGCAAGGGCGGCTTGCTCAACGCGCTGACGCTCGACTTCGAGGGCATGCCGCGGGTACCCATGGTGGGCCGGGCCGCGCCGACGGTGCAACTCGAACAGCGCAAGCAACGCCGAAGCTTCAACAAGATCATCGCGAACATCGTGCAGGGGATCGTGACGTACTGCAAGGGCCACGCGATCGTGCATCCCAACGCGGAACTCGCACTCTCACAACTGGGTGGCGAATAGGCGGGCGAACGGGGCCTCTGGGATTCGTCTGCGGCCTCCCCGGCTGGCGTTCATGGCCATGTTTCGGCCGTCAGGCAAATCGAGGGCTCAACTCGGCGTAGAGTTGGTCCAGCGCCTGCGGGACGGACTTCACATCGCCCACGACCGGCATGAAAGTCGTGTCGCCGCCCCAGCGCGGCACGATGTGGAAGTGGATGTGCCCCGGCACGCCCGCGCCCGCGGCCTTGCCCAAGTTCGCACCCAGGTTGAAGCCTTCCGGCGACATGGCCTCCCGCAGGATCCCGACGCTGCGCTGCACAAGCTGCCAGGCATCGGCCAACTCCTCCGGCGTGAGATCCTCGATCTCCCCCACGTGCCGCTTGGGGGCGACAAGCAGATGGCCGGCGTTGTACGGGTAGCGGTTCATAATGCAGATCGACAGCCCCGTGCGGCACAGCAGCAGCGCGCCGCGGTCATCGTCGCCGGCGACCGCGTCGCAAAGGAAGCACGCATCGCCCTTTGGCTGGCGGATGAACTCAATCCGCCAAGGCGCCCAGAGTTGGTTCATGGGAATCCTCCGCGCTCGCTTACTTGCGCCGCGTCACGCGTGGCAGCCGGCACAACTGCTCTTGGTGCACGAGCCGCATCCGCCGCCGCGTTTGCCGGCGTTGCCGCCACCCATGGCAAACGCGGAGAATTTCTTCCGCACGCGGCTCTTGCTGCACGTGGGGCACTTGGGCTTCTTGCGTTCGCCCGGGCTTCGGAACAGCACGTCGAACGTCTCATTGCAGTTGAGGCACTCGAACTCGTAGATCGGCATGGCGTGTCGGCGGGCCGTGCGTTCACGGCAGATAAGCTTTGGGATCTACGGCTTGCCCTTGGCGCAGGATGCGGAACGCGACTTGGGTGCGCGAGGCGCGGCCGGTGCGGCCGGCCTTGCCAATGGTCTGGCCGCGCCGCACGGTCTGGCCGGGCCGCACGGCGATGGAGGCTAAATGGGCGTACCAGGTGTGCCAGCCGCCCGCGTGCTGGAGCACGACCACCTTGCCCCAGCCCTCGAAAGCCGGGCTCACAAACGAGACCTGTACGCTCTTGGCCGCGACCACGTCTCGGCCGGGCGCCGAGGCGATGACGATGCCCGACGACGCAAAACCGTCGACCTTTTGGCCGAAGGACACCACGACGCGCCCGCGCACCGGCCATGCGAAGCCTCTCTTGGCCGCCGGCATGGGCCCGCGGCGCACAGGTTGAAACGCCTCGACGCCTTTTGTGGGCTCAGGCGTGGCCCCGGCCGCGCCGGGTATCTGGAGGGTCGCGCCGGCTTCGAGCACATCCGACTCGGACATGCCGTTTGCCGCGCGCAGGTCTTCCACGGCCACGCCGTACTGCTGCGCGATTCTCCACAGCGTCTCCCCGCGCGCGACCTGGTGCACGCCGGCCTTGGGCGCGAGTGCGCCGGGGCGGCGAGCGTCGCGCAAGGCGCCGGCAGTCGTGGCGCGGCCGAGGCCGGAGTCCGTGCCGGATGTCCGGAAGAGGCCGCATCCGCCTGTGGCTGCCGACAGCACCAATGCCGCGCACACTCGCCCCATGAGCCGAAACCGTGCTGCGCCGTCGCTGTGCATGCCCTTCCCTTGTCCGTGTGGTGGGGGGCCAATGAAAAAAAAGCGGCGGACGGGGCTCGAACCCGCGACCTGGAGCTTGGGAAGCTCCCGCTCTACCAACTGAGCTACCGCCGCGATGCAGGATATGATTCTACCCCAAGCGGGCTTCGCCCGCAACCCAGGAGCGGATCCCGAAGCCTCGGGATCCCCTGCCGTCTTCATCGTGTGCGGATGCAAGGCAGCGCTCGCGCCGCGTCATGCTTGTGCTGTCGCACCGCTTGCGGCACAGCGGATGGGGCCTCCTCTGGCGTGCGTGGCGGGTTGCCGCCGGTTTGCGTAGCGCTCGTAGTAGGCCCGTGAGGGCCTTCCGCTGGGGTGGCGATTCGGCATTGGACATCGGAGCAGAGGGCGCCCTTACGGTCGCCACTACGGGCGGGTCGCTCCCGCGGCCGCACAGCAATGGCCTTGCGGCCGACATTTCAGACGTGCCACGACACTAGGCGCTGCCAGCCAAAGCGCCGTCAAGCCGGCGCACTCCGCGGCGTCGCAAGTCCAAGCATCTGCGTTCTCCCGCCTTGGTCCAGTGAGTCAGGCAGCGAATCTGGAGGCGACGATGGCGCCGGGCTCTGCCCCAACGGCATTCCTTCGGTGGGGCTGCGGAAGGCCTCCGCGAGGCCACTCGTTGCATGTTGGAACTCCTCTGTGCTATGGTTCGGCATGTCCCAAAGTCGGCGACGCGACTCCAGGATGACACGAAGGCCCGATCCCAAACAGCAAGACCCAGGAGGCTCACCCATGCCCGCCCCCGCGCTCAACCTCGGTGTTTCCTTGCACTGCTTGGCCTCGCCCTGCGCGCCGGAGGACGTCGCACAACTGGCCCACTCGGCAGTGCAGACGCTCGAACTTCCGCCGCAGCTTCCGACTTGGCCGCGCGCAGACGAGTTGGCTGATGCGCTGAAGGTGCTGTTCGCTTCGAGCCACGTGCGCGCGGAGAGCGTGCACTCCATGTTCGGCGGCGTGCATGACATTTCACTCATCGACGAGGATGCCCGCCGCATCGGGGTGCGTAGCGTGTGCAACGCGGTGGACATGGCCGCCGACTTTGCGGCGCGGTTCATCGTGGTGCACGCCAGCGGCGAGCCGATCGAGGGCCGCGAGCGCGCCGCGCGCCTGGGCCAGTGTCGCACGAGCCTTGAAGAGATTGGCCTGTACGCGGCAGCAGCCGGCGTCGGCGTGGCCGTGGAGCTGCTGCCGCGCACATGCCTCGGCCGAAACGCGGCCGAACTCCTCGCACTGGTTGGCGGGCTCGACAGCGGCGTGTTCGGCGTGTGCCTGGACACGAACCACAACATGGACCGCCCGGCCGAGCTGCCTGACGTCGCGCGGCGCATCGGCAGCCGTCTGTGGGAGCTGCACGTGTCCGACTATGACGGCGTCGATGAAAAACACTGGATGCCTGGCCAAGGCGTTGTGGATTGGCCAGCGCTGATTGCCGCGCTGCACGAGATCGGCTTTGACGGGCCGTTCAACTACGAGTGTACCCCCGCCGGGGAGTCCTTTGGCGAACGGTTGGACAATATCGAGCGGAGTTTTTCGATGCTGGCCGGCTCTACCTGACGGCGATGTGTCCCATGCCGCAAGGCTGGGCTCCCCTGTAAGCTACTCGTGTCAAGCAGGTTGAGATGGATTGGGCGCCGGTCCTCCCGCTCTGTCCGCCGATGCTGGCGCTGCGCCGTCCGCGGCTGCCGCGTAGGGGCCACTTCCTAACCTGCATCTTCCACGAGTCCAGGCGGGTGTCGATGCAAGGCGCGCGGTGCGAAGGCGTGCTCTCGGGCAGGTCGAGTGTCGTGCAACGCAGCAGATGCGCCCGACTGGGCTCGCCCGAAGGGCCAGCCCCTCCCATTCGACGCGCGCAGGTTGTTGCTCAACCCACGCGTCCGCCTGGGCCGGTCAGGTTTTCATGCGGCGACTTTTCCGACACTTCTATCCCGGGCTGATGAGAAATGCGGGCTAACCGTGGGCGACTCAATCCCTCTCGGCCGGCCCGCCAACACGGATTCGCCAGACGAAGCGAGCGGAAGACGGATTGGCCTTTCCAAGCCGATAGACTCGCACAAATCGTGAAAAAAAGCCTTGACGTAACCACGGCGGTTTGCCTATAATCGCCCGCATCCCGCTGCCGCCGCGCCCATTTCATCCTCGTGGCCGCAGAATACCAGCTAGCTCACGCGTGCAATTGGATGTCTTTTGGAAAGAAGAGACGTGCCATGAAAGTCAGAAAGCTATTGAAGGCGTTTACGCTGATCGAGCTGTTGGTTGTGGTGGCCATCATCGCAATCTTGGCCGCAATGCTGCTGCCTGCGCTCAACCGCGCTCGTGCGGAGGCCAAGCGAGCGGCCTGCGTGCAGAATCTCAAGAACATCGGGCTCGCCCTTCAGATGTACATCTCCGATAACTCGGACTGGACCATCTGGAAGAACGACTGCGGCAACTCCCAGGCCAGTACGTGCTACGACGTCTTCTGGTATGAGATGCTCACGCCTTACACGGAAGGCACCGAGGTGTTCCACTGCCCC
>JAJRTI010000769.1 GCA_024278415.1 Planctomycetota bacterium
CCCACTGCCACAGGGTGACGTTGTCGCGCTTGAACACGACGCGGTAGAGGTGGCGGCCAATCTCAGTGGGGCAGTAGCGGATGCGCCAGTCGCCCGGGCCAGCCGCGGCAAGCTGCTCGACCTTTTCCCCCTTCTTGTTTGTGACGATGGCGCGGGCGAACGGCTCGTAGTAGAAACCGTGGACGACGACCTGCTTGTGCGACGGAGTCGTGAACGTCGCGGTCAGGTCGGACGCGGCCGGGTCGAAGGGCTTGTCCCCGCGCTCGGCCTGGATGGCGATCTCGAAGCGCGAGTAGAGCGCCGGCTCTGCTGGCGTCGCCGTGAGGCGCGGCCGCGCGGCGGAGGCCGTGCTGGCGAAAAGCAGAAGAAGCGTGCAGACGCGCAAACCGGCGACTCCCGGCGAAGATACAGAACCGCTCGCAATCTATGAAACTTTCGATTATATTGGCCCGCTTCTAATGAATCAATCGCACCCGGAGACTGCCACGTGCCACCCGAACCTGCCGTCACCCACGAAACCGATGCCGCGCGCAAGGACTTTGCAGACCGATGGAGCAAGAACCTTGTGGGCGGCGGCGCCTGCGAGACCACATCCGGCTTCAACTTGGGCGTGGCCTCTTACCATGCCAGCGAGTTCGGCGAGCCACAGACGCACGACGACCAGGAGGCTGTCTACGTGGTGTCCGGCGTGGGCGAACTGATGCTCGGCGACCAGGTTGTTCCTGTGTCTCCCGGCACAGCCGCCTACATCCCGCCCGGCACGCCCCACGCCACGCGCCGCACCGGCGGTGAGCCGGTGAAGGTCGTGTACGCCCACGGCGCGATCTGAGGAATGATGAGGGATCAGGGATTAGGGATGAGAGATGCGCCCGCTCATCCCTCATCTCTGATCCCTTATCCTTCATCTGAATCCCCGTTCTGCCCCATTCCTCCCACCGTTCACATCAACAAAGGACGCCCCGATGAACTGCATTTGGATCACCGTCGACAGCTTCCGCCAAGATCACATCCACTGCTACCGCCCCGAGGGCACGCTCGACGACACGGGCGAGAGCATCCAGGTGCAAACGCCGGGCATGGATCGGCTCGCGCGGGAGGGCGTCATGTTCACGCGCCTGCGTTCGGAAGCGCTGCCCACGGTGCCCTGCCGGCGCGGCTACTTCACGGGCAAGCGCGTGTTTCCGTTCCAAGACGAGACGCCCATGAAGGGCATGTACATCCACGCGCCCGGATGGCGGCCGCTACGGCAAGAAGACGTGACCGTCGCGGAGCACTTGAGCGAACAGGGCTACGTGTGCGGCATGGTGTGCGACTGCTACCACCTCATGAAGCCGTCGCAGAACTTCCACCGCGGCTTCCACAGTTTCAACTGGGTGCGTGGGCAGGAGTATGACCAGTGGCACAGCCAGCCGCTGCCCGAGGGCTACGTGGAGCAGTTCCTCAAGCCGGAGATCAAGTTCGAGCCGCGGCGCCTGCGTGTGCTCAACCAGTATCTGCGGAACCAGTATTACCGCGAGACCGACGAGGACTTCCAAGGCGCGCGCACGTTCAAAACTGCCATCGAATGGCTCGACCAGAACCACGGGCACGAGAAGTTCTTCCTTTACGTGGACAGCTTCGATCCCCACGAGCCCAGCGAAGCGCCCCAGGAGATGATCGACCTTTACGATCCCGGCTGGAAGGGCCCCAAGCTGATCTACGGCAACATGTACAAGCGGGACGAGCTAAGCGACGCGGAGCACCACCACCTCCGGTCGCGTTACGCGGCCGAGTGCACCATGGTCGACCACTGGATCGGCAAGCTGCTGGACAAGGTGGACGCGCTGGGCCTCGCGGACAACACGCTCATCATCCTCGTGTCCGACCACGGCAAGATCCTCGGCGAGTTCGGCCATTACGGCATGCCGCAGTACGACACCGGCAACGCGCTCAACCCGGTGCCGTGCTTCATCCGCCACCCGAAGGGCGAGAACGCCGGCAAACGATTCGACGGCTGGCTGCTCAACACGGACGTGGCCGTGACGATGCTCGACCTCATGGGCGTGCCGCCCAAGCCCATGGCCGATGGCGAGAGCGTGTGGCCGGCCGTGTGCGGGGGGAACGAGTTCCGGGACCACCTGGTCACCGGGCATGTGGACATGATCGCGTGCTGGCAAGAGGACTGGCTCTATCTCCTCAACACCGCCAAGAATGAAGCCGCCTTGTACAATCTGGCCGAAGATGTCTACCGCCAGAACGACGTCTCGGACAAGTACCCCAGCGTGCGCGATGAACTGAAGAAGAAGCTCGAGGCCGGGAGCGTGAGGGAGTAGTTGTTTGCCGTTTGGAGTCCCGTCCGCCGTACGGCGGACGGTCCGATCCGGTGCGGCGCCGGTAGGCCACTCCTAGATAGCGTTCAGTTCTCGCATCGCATGTCGCCTCAATGGGAGGTGGAGCAATGGGTTTGCCATACGTCGAGGCCGAAGTCGCGAATCCGCTTCAACGGGAACGGTAACACTTCAGCCGATTGCAACAGCCGTTGGCCCCATGAACGTGCGCGAGTTCGATGGACAGCGTTTCCGCTTGACGCAACGCTGTTTGGAAGCCCAACGGGCTTCCGGCTTCTAGCCCAGGGTTGCGGCCGCAGGCCG
>JAJRTI010000770.1 GCA_024278415.1 Planctomycetota bacterium
CTCTAATCCCCAATCTGGAGTGCTCCCCATGTCCATCCTCCTCACGCGAGAGATTGATAGGCTCAAGCGCACGATCTTGTCGCTAGGGGCTCTTGTGGAAGAGAACGTCCACAAGGCGATCAAGGCCTTTCGTGAAGGCGACGTCGATCTCGCGGCGCAGGTCGCGGCGACCGACAAGGAGATCGACCGCATCGAGATCGAGGTGGAGGAGGAGTGCCTCAAGATCCTGGCCCTCCATCAGCCCGTCGCCATCGACCTCCGATTCATCATTGTCGTGCTGAAGATGAACCACGACCTCGAGCGCATCGGCGATCTGGCGGTCAATATCGCAGAGGAGGCCCCGCTCATGACAGAGCAGGCTGGCTTGGTGACAGAGGGCGGCCTGCCGGCCATGGCCGAGAAGACGCGCGTGATGCTCAAGAAGAGCTTGGACGCCTTGGTCAACCTGGACGCCAGCCTCGCACGCGACGTGTGGATGTCAGACGACGAGGTGGACGCGATCCATGAGGCCATTTACGAAAGGCTCCGAAGCGGCATCCACTCCGCCCCTGACCGGGCCACGGTGCTCATGCACACGTTCAACGTCTCCCGCAACCTCGAACGCATGGCCGACCACGCCACCAACATAGCCAAGGACATCATCTACATGGTAGAGGGCGAGATCGTTCGCCATCGGGGGAAGGAAGCCAAGAACGCCGGCGCGGCAAAGCGGGGATAGGTCCGGCATTCCACCGCAGACGTACGCATCAACAACTCGACCAAGAGCGCAGCAGGGCCGCGCCGCGCAGGGCTGGACGTGGCGGCCCCGCGCGAGTAATCTACACGGGCATGTTGACGATGCGCTCCGTTGTGGAGTGCGCCGGCTCGACCGCGCTTTGGCCGGCAGCGCGTAGCGCTGCTTTGCATCCACAAAGCACGCTGGCAGCTCCCAAGCGACAGGCGAAAAGTCAAGGCGGGCTTCGCCCGCAACCCAATTGGGCTTTCTGATTCCGTTGCCGTCAAATTCCGTTGCCGTGGCAGGAAACCGAAGCAGACTGGCAACGGAATTGGACGGCAACGGAATGCGGCATTCCCAGTCATAACCGCGTGTTTTCACAACCACTTGTGCGGGCGGTGCACAACAACTTCTTGTTTCTTGTAGCGGTTGCTGACCGGGAAGGCACGAAGTGTCCAAATCCGGAAGGTGTTGCCAGATGGTTGTTCCCAAGGTTCTGGGGTTTCTCGTCGCCCTCGCCCCGGCAGTGCTGGCCGCTGCATCCGTTGAGTTCAGCATGGACGGCCCGCCGGCCGCGGCCAAGGTCGTAGGCGACGTAGAGTTCGTGCCAGGCCGCCGCGGCCAGGCCGCGCACTTCACCAAGGCTGCGCACGTGCGATTCACGCCGGGCGCGGCGCTCGACCCGAAGCAAGGCACGATCGAAATGTGGGTGAAGCCGGACTGGGACGCGGCGGACAAGAAGCGGCACGCGTTCTTCCACACCGGCGGCGGTGACACGCACGTGACGATCTTCACCACGGGCCGCGGCAAGTTGCTGTTCGTGTACAAGGCCGAGTCGGATTCCTGGCACGGCACGCAGGTGAGCATCGCGCACTGGCGCCCCGGGCAGTGGCATCACGTGCGCGCCGCCTGGACGTCGGCGAAGGATGGCACGATCTCCTGCCTGCTCGAAGCGGACGGCTAGTGGGCCGCCACGTCCGGCGCACGGCCGCTCGCCGCGATGCCGGAGGTCGCAGGCATCGGCAGCCGCGGAGCGCGTGAGCCGGCCGACGCCGCGATCGACGACGTGCGCATCTCGAACGTGTTCACGCCCCCGGCCCTGCCGAAGCCCGAAGCGACGACCGTCGCGGCCGTGATCGATGCCTCCCGGCCAGCGGGGCCCATGCCGCGCACCTGGAGCTTTGTGACCCCCTGGAACTCCAAGACCTACCGCATCCCCTTCACGCGGGAGCACCCGTACTTCCGTCGCTTCAAGGAGGCCGGGTTCGAGATGGTGCGCTTGGTCGCGTTCTCGGAGAACTGGCTCTGGGGCACGGAGGTTACCCGCGGCCCGGACGGCAAACTGCGGCTCGACTTCAGCGACTTCGACACGATGGTCGATGTATACCGAGCCGCCGGCGCGGAGCCGTACATTCGACTCGCGTACCACATGCCGCGGGTCATGAGCGCCTCCGGCAAGAGCGACTACCAGCCGCCTAAAGATATGAACGAGTGGGTAGCGTTCATGAAGCGCATCGTGCGGCACTGCAACGTGGATCGGGAACTCGGCATTCGCTATTGGGTGACCATGCTCAACGAGGCCGACATCCCCATCCGCCGCGGGCAGGCGAGGTGGGAGCCGGTGCTCGACCTGTATGAGAAGACGACCCGCGCGGTCCTGTCCGTGGACCCCGACGCGAAGGTCGGCGGCCCCGCGACGTGCGGCCCTCTGCCGGGCGTGCAGGAGGAGGAGATCAAGCGGTTCGTGCGCTTCTGCCGGGAGAAGGATCTTCCGCCAGACTTCATCGCCTTCCACCAGTACCGCCGGCCTCACCCCAAGGACTACGAGACTGCAATCCTCGCGGCCAAAGCCGCAGTCGAGAGCGAATGGCCAGGGCTGAAGCCGGAGTATTTCCTCGATGAGTGGAACCTGTGGGCCCGGGACAAGACGCAGGACAACGAATACGCGGCAGCATACGTCGCCGCCGCGGTCCACTACCAGATGCGCGCCGGGCTCACGCGGTCGAGCATCGTGAGCTTCAACACGCACTTCCCGCCAAGCCAGATCTCGGGTATCGGCGAGACGTTGACCGGTCCCTTTCGGAAGGCGCAGGGTCGCCTTGCACGCTTCTACCCGGCCGAGAAGGACATCGGCGGCCGCAAACGGCCATGCCTCTACACGCACGCGCCTCCGCCCGGCGACCCGCTGTCATACACCTTCGGCCGGTTCAAGGTGCGCGTGCCGAAGGACGCCGTCTTGCGGACCGCGACCGCGCTCGCGTTCGACTACAAGGGAGCGGATGGCGTGGGCATGGAAGTGCACGTGATTGACGGCGAGCGCGACGTGCGAGTGCTGCGGGCGTACGTGCGCAAAGCCGAGTGGCGAGAGCACCGCGTCTCGCTCGCTCAGTTTGCCGGCCGGGAGGTGGAGGTCGAGTTCCGCACCGACTGCGGCCCCGCGAACAAGGATGCGCGCGCGGACCACGGCCTGTGGGGCGACCCGCGTGTCGAGGCCGGCGGCCAGCGCACGTTCGACTTCGTCAAGCACGTGGACTCCGCAACGACGGGCTGGCGCATCCAACGGCAGTGGCAGCATCTCGGCATCAAGCTGCCTATGATCAAAGGCTACGTGGTCACCCCGGTCTACTATACGTACTGGCTCCTCAATCGCCTGCGCGGCGAACGCCTCCCAGTGCAACTCGACGGCCGCGACGGCATTCACAAGACCGACACGGTCGGTGCGCTTGCGTGCCGAGACGGCAAGGCCGTGCGCGTGCTGCTGTGGCACTTCGACGGCGCCCGCGCGAAGCTGACGCAGCACTTCGACGCGCCGGAACTGGATGTGACGCGCACGGTGAAGCTGAGCATACGCGGCCTCGGGCCGCGGGTGCGCGTGCGGCAGTACCTCATCGACCACGACCACACGAACGCGTACACTGACTATGTGCTCAAGGGCAAGCCGAACAATGGCGGCCGATACAACCTGGAGACGGGCAAGGTGGACGTGGTGCTCGACGAGCCGCGCGAGGTGAAGGATGGCCGGCTCGACTTGGACATGCGGCTGCGGAATCTGAGCGTGAGTCTGGTGGAGGTGGAGTAGGTGGAGTAGGTGGAGTAGGTGGAGTAGGTGGAGTAGGTGGAGTAGGTGGAGTAGGTGGAGTAGGTGGAGTAGGTGGAGTAGGGGGAGTAGGGGGAGTAGGGGGAGTAGGGGGAGTAGGGGGAGTAGGGGGAGTCTCCAGACGCCGATGTGTGCAGGCGCTTGTGGCGCGCACGTCAGTGCGTTCCGCTTCTGCCTAAGCAGTTGCGGACGCCAGCTCGGAAGACGCTCTTACGAGCGCA
>JAJRTI010000771.1 GCA_024278415.1 Planctomycetota bacterium
CGTCCTCACGGAGTTCATCCTTATCTTTCTTCTGAGACGACATTGGGCGTCTCCTTGTTTCGATTCACGCGGATGCCGCCACATGAAGGTCTTGCAGCCGATGAATGTCTCTTTCGAGCGCCGCCTGGTCCGAGGTCTCGGACGGTCGCCCACACTGTGCGCGATAGAAATCCGCCTTGGCGGTGAAAGACCGACGCATCTGGGCCAGGGTATCCGAACGCCACTTGGCCAGTTGCTTGGCGTACTGCGTCAGCAGTCCTCTCAGTTGCGGGCCAAGTTCGCCGGCCAACTGCGCGCGGGTGACGCGACGGGCTCGCCCTTTCAGCACACGGACCAGCCGGGGTCTGGACAGCGCCACATCGGGCAGACATGCCTCTAAATCCAGAATCGGCATGCCCGCGGGTGCAGGTATCTCGGTCGACTCTTCCTGCTGCGGCCCTGCCGCCTGAGCCGCCGCGCGGAGTGCGTTGGAGGTATCGTCGCGGAGCCGCGCGAGGGCATTGGCGACGTCGTCGGCAAGGTGGCGGACGTGGTCCTGCGCGCAAGAGGCGAGTTGCGACGTCGCATTGGCCTGCGCCGCGCCGTTTCGCCGCCATTCGTCAACCATCTCCATGGCCGCGGCGTCGAGAACCCTCTCGGCGAGTTCGGGCCATTCCAGCCGTTGCCACGTAGCGGTTTCCAACTTGGCCACGGCCTCGTTCAACACGGGCTCCACGGCCGCCCATGGCGTGGCGGAGTCTTGCGCGGCGGCATCCGGCGGGTTGTCCAATCGGCGTTGCAGGGCGGCGAGGGTCGCTTCCCGCAGCAGGCCGACTTTTCGGCGCAACGACGCCGCGGCCAGTTGCCGATGTTGTTCCAGGCACGGGGCCAGGGCCGTCTCGAACCAGTGGCGGCAAAGATCGGCATCTGAGCCCTTCACGCTGATGATGTGGACGGGCACGTCGAAGCCCAGGTTGGCCCGAAGCTGGTCTTTGACGTATGCCGCGGCCGCGGTTCGCTCTGGCGCCGCGAGCACGTCGGCCTTTGTCAGCAGCACCATGACCTCCGCACCGGCTTGGCGCAGCGCATTCACAATCCCGGCATCCTCCGGGATCAGCGTCGAGCCGGCATCCACCAGCACCAGACCGAGGTCGCAACGGGGCAGATAGGCCAGGGACTCCATCTCGCCATACCGAGCCAGAGACCCCAGGCCTGGCGTGTCCACGAAAGCCACTCCCTTCGCAAGCCTGTCCGCGGGCAGCTCCACCTGGATACGCGTCACGTGCTTGGTGTTGTTGGGATTGCCCTGCTCTGTTACGTACTCGGCCAACCTGTGCAACTCCACTTCCTTCGGCTTCGCCTCAGCGAAGCTGACCCTGGCCAGAGGTTGTGGGCCGAACGCCACTCGCGTGGGGATCGCGGTCACCGGCGTCACGCCGACCGGCAGCACCTCGGTCCGCAGGATGTGATTGAGTAGAGACGACTTGCCTGAACTCACCCGGCCGAACACCGCGATCTCAAAACGGCTCGACTCCAGCCGTTCGGCCACCGCGTCGAGCGAGGCTCGCAGCTCCACCAGGCCGTGGGCCGCCACGACTTGCTCGATGGCCCGCGCGCATTCCACTTCGTGCGTGGTCTTCTCCAACCGCGCCAGGCGCGCCTGAAGATCTTGGCCCGCGCCCTGGGCCAAATAGTTGCTCATTCGGTCCAGCACGTCGGCGAGTTGAGCGCTCACCGCCTCCAACTTTTGGGCCGCTTCCTCGGCGAGTTCGCCGTAGCCTCGCATGTACTTTGGCCGGAGTTCCTCCACCGCGATCTTCGCGGACATCAACGCGGTTCGGAAGGACCAAATGGCGCTCACCGACGGCCGCGACGCGGCAATGCCCTGGCTCTCCAGAGTGCGAACCATCGCATCGCGGAGGCGGGCCAAGTAATCCCCGATCACCTTGCGCTGCACCGGCAAGGAGTCCGGCTGATAGCGCTGGAATGGAGAGGGCGTTTCCGCTGACTCCAACGCCTGGAAGGCCTCGCGCAGCATATTGTCCACGTGCGCCAAGGTGTGCAGAAGGCGCCTCTTGTGGTTGCTATTCAGGCCATCGGACATCGGGGGTTAATCCGCAACACATTCACCGGTGTTTCGCATGCGCCGGTAGCCGCGCCCGCCAGGGCGCGGGCCTCCGCCCGCATGCTGGCGCATGCGGCTACCACCACTTTCTTTCTCAAAGCGGATCAAAAACTCGTGACCGCCAGCAAGACCAACAATGTGACAAGCACGTACGCGGTGTACGCGTTCACGCGGCCGGAATGGGCTCGGCTCAACACGTCCGCCAACCATCGGATGCACCGGGCCACGGGCTCCACGACCGCCCTGTCGATGATGTACGATTCCTGCCGCCCGTTCCTGATGGCGGTGCGGAAGTGCTCCGCCACTGTCTCGCGGGTATCTTCAACTCTCGACGGCCGGAACACGGCATCGAAGATGACCCGGACGGGGTTCGAGAACCCCGTGGCGGTGTAGGTCATGTCCGGGAACAGGCGCCGAATGCCGCCGGCCCAGACCGGCCCGCGCGTGGTCTGACGCCGGCGAGTCAGCAGGCCCACGACCAGATAGGTTCCGCCCACGAGCAACGCGAGCACGACGGCCATGTACGAGGTGGACATGGCGAAGACCACGGGATTCCGCTTCGTGCCGCGATGCAGCACGACCAAGCCCCGGCCCGGCAATATCCCGCGGCCCACCTGGGCGCCCAGATCGTGAAACTCTGAAACAAAGGCGTCGCCGAACTTCGGGTTGCCCCTGCCGACCGTGAAAAACGGCGGCACAAGTTCGTCCGCCACATCCTGGCCCACGAAGGGAGATACCACTCGCGCCAGGAGGGGAATGACGTACGTCGGTATGACCCCAAAGCCAAAGCAGAGCAGAGCCAGGGCGATCATGGGCGCTCGCATCACGCGCGGCGGCTCGATCGCTTCCGCGGCTGGCCTTGTCCGCGCGGGGCCCAGGAAGCTCATGGCAAAAGCCTTCACGAAGCACGTCACGGCCAGAGCGGCCGTGAGCGCCAGGCAAGCCCCGCAGAGGGCGAACAGAACCTTCGTTCCCACGTGCGGTAGCGCGGAGCTTCGCAGCATCGTCTGGAGCGTCAGCCATTCACTGACGAACCCGTTGAACGGCGGCAGCGCGGCAATCGACAGCGATCCCACCAGGAACGCGGCGGATGTCCACGGCATCACCTTGATCAACCCGCCTAAGCGGTTCATGTCCCGCGTGCCCGACTGGGCGTCCACCGCCCCCGCACCCAGGAACAGCAGCGCCTTATACAACGAATGGTTGACCGTGTGGTAGAGGGCGGTGACGAAGGCGATGCCTGCCAGTGCGGGCCGGTGGTAGGCCATGAAGACGAACCCCGCGCCCAGGCCTGCCACGATGATACCCATGTTCTCGATCGAACTGTGGGCCAGCATCTTTTTCATGTCGTCCTCGGTGGTGGCGTACAGTATCCCAATGATCGCCGTGAGGCTGCCAACCACCAACACCACCAATCCCAGACCGGCCGCGCTCGTCCCGAGCAAGTCTGCATCCACCCGCACGATGCCGTAAATGCCGAGGTTCAAGATCACACTGGACAACAGCGCCGAGACGTTGCCCGGCGCGACCGGATGCGCCCGGGGCAGCCACGAACTGGTCGGAACGAGGCCGGCCTTGACGCCGAATCCGAAAAACGCCAGCAGGAACACCGCACCCCGCGTCGCTGCGCCAAGATGGCCGGACGCGCCCCTCAAGGCGTCAAATCCGAGCGCGCCAGATGCGCGCGCCAGCAACAGCAGCGCCACGGCCACGGCAAGCGTTCCTGCCTCGCCCATGCAGAGCATCAACAGGCCGGCGCTCGTGCTTTCCTCGTTCTCGTGCTCATAGATCACGAGCAAGTAGCAGAAAATGGACATAGCCTCCCACGCGACGAGAAACGAGAATACGTCCCCCGCGATCAGGGTCAAGACGATCGCCCCGAACAGCAAGTGGTAGAAGACGCCGAACGACCTCAGACTATAGCGGCCCGCGTACTTCCCCATGTAGCCCGCCGAAAACACAGAGACGAACAGATAGATGAGCGCGGTGATGCAAACGAACAGCGCCGAGATCCGATCCATTGCCAAAGACAACGTTCCGAGACCGGGGACTCGCCAAAGATTGGCGTGGAACGCGTCGCCCGTGATAAGCGTTTGGCCGCTGGCCCACAGCAACACTACCGAAGCCAGCGCCCCAAACCACGCCAGGGCGGCCGGATTCCTGCGATCCGAAAGCACGGAGGCGACGATGACGCCAGCACCGCAGATCCCAAAAAACAAGATGAGCAGTACATGAGCTGAAGTCATGATGTCGCGCTCCCTTCAAGCGGCGTTTGCGCGTTCAAGCCACTCGACGGTTTGCGCCCAGTGGCCACCAGCAAGGCGTGCAGAATGGCCAG
>JAJRTI010000772.1 GCA_024278415.1 Planctomycetota bacterium
ACCCAGGGTTGCGAGCTTCGCTCGCGAACCCTGGGCTAATATCCGGAATCCCGTTGGGATTCAGATTCCCCAACACGCGGCGTTGCACGGAAGCTTTGACAGTATTCCGTACATGGCTGTTGTACTTGGCTGAAGTGTTACTATTGACGGGCTGTTAAGTCAGCACCATTGCGCCGAACGGCGGACTGGCGCATGCGGCTACCGCGCCGGCTTGGCCCAGCGCGCGACGTCCGGCAGGGTGAGCAACGCGAACGACGTTTGGATCGAATAATTGCACACGCAACCCGTGGCGAAGCAGGGCACGTTGAGCAATCCGTCTGCCGCGATGAGGCTCGCGCTGCACCCCGAACGCACGTTTCGCAACCAATAGGTCTCTGGTTCCGGGCTGTTTAGATCGGTGTAGGAGACCGTCGCGTCGCGGCGGAGAATCAGGTTCTTGCTTGCGACCGCGTAGTTGCAGCCGTGCTTGCGCATCGCGTACGTCCGCTTGCCGACCCGGTTGCCGGTGGCGATTTCGAAGACCGCTCCCGCCTGCGTGAGGAACGTCTTGTCGCGGACAATGAGCGGCTGCGCTCCGCCTCCTGGGCGCTTCCACCGCAATTTCCCCGTGGCTGCGTCGAACGCGTACATCCGGCCGGTGCGGCCGGCGAGCACGATCTGGAGCGTTTTCGAGTACGCCACCCATTCGCCGCTAGAGCGCTGTCCCAGCCAATTGCCTGGCGGGAAATCCCGATAGGGGTTGGTCTCGGTCTGTTTCCACTTGAGTTCTCCCGTGCGCGCGTCGAGCACCATGATGGTGGACTCGACCTCGGTGTGCTTGATCCCCCGCTGCTTGTCCTGCCAGCCTTTCACAGGCGAGAGCGAATCCGTGCAGAACACCATCCCATCGCCCATCGCGACCGCGTGCTTGTTGAAGCGTTCTTGCGCCTCCTTGCGCCAGAGCTGCTTGCCCGTTTGCCGATCCAAGCCGACCAACATCTTGCTATCCCACAATCCGCCCACTTGCATCATCATGTAGGCCCCCCCCTGGATGTTGCCGAATCCCATGCCGATGACCACCATCGACCCATCCACACAGATCACGCGTGCGGTCGGCTCGTCGGCTTTCGGATGGCCCGTGTCGATGGTGGCCCGCAGTCGTTCTTGTCCCGTAGCCGGGTCCAGCACGATCAGCGCGTCGCCATCGGCCACGTACACGGCCTCAGGCATCGTTACGTACACGGTGAAGCGTCCCACCTTTCGAGTCCAGAGTTCACGCCCGGTGTATGCGTCGATCGCGCACAGGGTGCTGGGCCGGCTCTGCCGCAGAGCGACGACTCGGCCTCCGGCGACTTGCGGCTTGATTCCGCTTCCGTAGTCCTTGCGCTTGTAGAACCCGTACCCGGGGCCGTCGCCGTACCACAGCACGCCGAGCGGCGCCTTCACGCGCGTGTCGCGCGAGAAGTAGCTGCGCGCGGCGTCCGCGCACTCGTGGGTCCAATACGCGGAGCCCTTCAAAGGCCCCACGCGGCGCAGGAGCGAAAGATTCGCCACGCGCTCCACCTTCGCGTTTTCTAGCCCTTCCTTCTTCGCGGCCTGCGCGAGCGCGGCGTGCTCCGCGTCCGACGTGTCGACACACGCGGTCCCGCCGTACGGCCGCAGGATGTCAAACAAGCGTCGCGCACGGCCCGCGGCGTCCGTTCGCGCCACGACCAAGCTCGCGAGGTACGGCGGCAAGTCGAACGTCATGGGATCGCCGGCGAACACCTCAACCCGCGAGCCGTAGACGCCCGCGGCCACCAGCTTGTCCCGCATCCGTTGCACGCGCGCCGCGTCCGGGTCCACCACGATCACCCGCAGCTTGGACCGATCGAGCAACGCCGCGGCCAGGCCCATGGGATCCTCGACTCCCAGCAGCACCGCGAACCCCTCCGACACGCCCGCGGCCTTGAGCACCGCGGCCGCCTTTCGATTGGTGCGCGACGCGGGCTTGGGGAGACGCTCGGCTTTCAACGGCCAGCGCCGCACCTTGGAGGGCTTTTTCCCCAGACAGAGAATCTTCCCGTCGGGGGTGCTCACGAAGAGTTTCCCATCCGCCGCGGCCATGGACGCGGGCTCGGCTTCCAGCGCCAGCGACCACGCGACCTTGGGCGGCTTCTTGTCGGAGCGCGGCAGGTCCGCCGCGAACAGCGTGCGGCCCACGTGGCCATACAATCGGTTGCCGGCCTTGATCAGCGCATCGCCTCGGCCCCGCTTGCCCGCGAGCCGCGTGTTGAGCCGCCAGACCTCGGGCAAATCCCACCGCCACGGCTTCAACTCGCGGCCGCCCTGCTTGCGCACGTATTCCGAAATCTTCGGCTGCGTCAGGTCGTACGCGTACAACACGCCGCGGTGGATTCCGTACACGCGCGTGGGCGTCAGCACACTCCAGGCCGAGCAGGCGGGCATAAACTTGTAGCCGAACATGGGGCCCTCGAACAGGTCAAACTTGCGCGCGTCGAACGCGTTGGGCGCGTCTTTGCCCGCGGCGGCCCACTTGGAGCCGACCTCCCGGCCCGTGGTGACGTCCACCACCGCGCCCTGGCCCACAAACGCGTAATTGCCCATGGTGGTCACACGGCAATGTCCCCGGCGATAGCCCTGCACGAAGTATTGCAGCTTGCCGGTGCGCCGGTCGAACCGCGCCGGCATGGATCGGCCGTTGGGCACGAGCACGCGGTCGCCGTTGACGAGGAGATAGCCTTGCGGCGACAGCGCGGCGTCTTTGAGATAGTTGTGGTCGATGCGCACCTTGGGCAGCCAGTAGCCATCGGAGTTCGTCCAGACCGGCTTGCCCGTCATGGCATCGACTGCGCGCACGAACACGCCCATGGTGGGCCAGATGCCCGCCGCGAAGTAGACCACGCCATCGGCCACCACCGGCCCGCCCCGCGCCACGCGCCACGACACGAGCCGGTTGTTGCCCAGGTGCCTCCGCGTCGGCAGGTCCGCGCCGTTCACCCGCCACAGTTCTTTGCCCGTCTTGGCGTCCAGCGCGTAGAGGTACCCGTCGTCCGACACCGCGAACACCCGGCCGCGCCACACCGCGGGCGCGAATCGGGCCGGCCCATCCGTGAAGAACCGCCAGCGTTCCCGGCCGGTCTCGGTGTCGTACGCGCGGATGCTGCCATCGTTCGGAGACGCGAGGAACATCCGCTTGCCCGCGATCACGGGCTCGTACACCGGGTCGAAGTGCAACCGAGACTCGTTCGGCCAGGCCTTCGCCACCGGCGGCAACTCGCGCACCCAGCGCACGGACAGCTTCGCCGGCAGCTCCTCCGCGCTCGCCGCGCTGCGCTGCGCGTCGTGCCGCCACGTGGGCCAGTCCTCCGCCCAGGCCGCTTGCCAACACGAGGCCACAACAATGCTCGCCAGCAGCCTCGCGGGCCGCGTCTGGATTCGTCCGACCATGTCGAGTTCTCCTCTCGGTTCAGTCCCAACACACGTGTGCGCCACGCACAGGGGTGGCCGTATGCTATGCGCTCGTCGTCGTGAAAGTCAATCTCAGTGCGACAGAGCGGCATGGCTACACTGCCGCCTCAAGGCCGCGCTCGTGCGGGTCGGATTTGGAGTGCGTGCGCAAGCGAAGCGCCGCGCCGCTTTTCCTGCGTCTCGTAAGGCGTGGATGCCGCGCGTGTGGAGCGCGGCGTTTCCTGCCGCCGCTTTGGCTTCGTTGCGCGGCCTGCCCTCGCATTCGCGAGGCCCCTGCGCATCAAGCCAAAGCGCCGCGATTGCGGCGCACTCCACAAGCGCACGCTCTCGCATTCCGCCGCGCCACAATCACAACCACAACCCTTGAACAAAGAGCGAGAGTGGTATAATGCCGACCATCGAAGCCGCGACAAGAAGGAGCAGACATCATGGCCACTGTCGATCGTTATCAATATGAAGCTGTCGATGCTTCGGGCCGGACGCTTTCGGGCGAAGTGGAAGCCGCGTATGTGGATGACGCCATCAAGGAGCTTCGCAGCCAGGGATTGTATCCGACCTCATTGCGCAACGTGTCCCGCGCGGTTCCCCCTCAAGACCGAGGTGTCCAATTCGTGCAGTTGGCCTTGCTTCAGGCCATCCACGACGGAGCGACGGAAGTCGTCTTTGACCTAAGCGGGCCGGACGCGGCGTCGATCCAACGTTGCATCGCCGGGAATTGGAGCGCGTTGCCGCCCTCTTCGGACGCGGCCGTTGGCGAGGTCCGGCGCGCGCTCCGCGACATGAGCGGTGCATCCGATTGCGGCTGTGCGGCGCTTTGCACGGAAAAGGCGGTCGACCTGACCAGCGCGCTGCCGTCCTTCCGACCGCTAACTGCGCGGCTGTGTTTTCGCAGTTCGGCCGACGCGCCTGAGAAGATAAGCGTCACTCCGCGGCCCGCCGAATCAACGGATTGAAGCAACCACGGCCACGTGAGAACTCGCCGCTTGCATGATTTGCACAGGGAGCCCCGCCGGATGCCACATGAAACGCGCAACTGGATCGACGTGACGCAAGTCGGCGGGCTGCAAGAAGCCCTGGACCTGTTGCCGCCCACCGGCGGTGCGATCTACGTGCCTGCCGGGCGGCACGAAATCGGCCAGCCCGTGGTGAAGGCGCTCCAAGAAGGCCAGCACCTCTACCTCGTGGGCGACGGCCGCGCCAGCGCGCTCGTGAACACGAACGAGCGCGGCGAAGACATGCTCCGCATCACCGGCGTCGTGGGCGCGTGGTGGCCCGATCTTAGGATCACCATCCGCGACCTCGCGTTCGTGGGCAACCACCGCAGCGGCGACGCGCTGGTCGTCGACTTCCCGAACGACACCATGATCGACGGGTGTTTCTTCATCGGCCACGCCGGCCAGGCGGTGCGGCTCAAGTCCCAAGGCACCAACGTCACCCTCCGCGACTGCTGGATGCGCGACTGCAAGCGCGGCGTGCGCGCGGAAAACATCCACCACCTCACGCTCCACGGCAACCAGACCCGCAGCGTCGAAGGCGGCCAAACCCAGGAAGAGCACGTGTTCCTCACCTGGAACTGCCGCGAGGTGCGCATCGTGAACAACCACTTCGCGTACGGCCACAACGAGGCGATCGTGCTCGACGGCACGGCCCAACATGTGATCGCTAACAATACGATCGAAGGCTTCAAGGTCGCCATCGACGCGCGCGGCGTGAGCGACGTCAACCCGCGCGACCGCTGCCGGGACATCACAATCGCGTCCAACTACCTGCACTCGCCGATCGGCGTCCACATGAGGGGCGAGTGCAAAGGATTCGCGATCCAGGGCAACAATTTCATCAACAACACGCACGCGGCCATCCGTATCGAGGATGCCCAAGGCGGCGGCTTTCACAACATCGCGAACAACGTGGTCCGCAAGAGCGTGTACGACGGCTCCGCGTTTCCGCTGTCGCACGCGACGCCCGAGCAAGGCGGGATCTATCTTGGCGATGCAGAGGACTGCGTCGTGACAGGCAACCTGCTCGACGGCGTCCGCCCCGGCCCCGCCATCTCCGCGGGCCCCGGCGGCGGCCGGCATTTGATTACGTCCAATCGCCTCGTGCGATGTGAAGGCACCGGCATCGATGTCCGCGCGCCGGGGTGCGACGCCGCGCATAATCTTTGCGTTGGTAACAATTCAGCCAAATGCCGCGGATAGAATCGTCGGACGCGCGATCTGGGAGCGTGAGGTAGATGAGAGATGAGAGATCAAAAGACAGCCATCCCTAATCCCTAATCCCTAATCCACAAAGCGGGCTTTACCCGCAACCGAAACGGCACGCGCGGCGCGCCTTTTTGGAGTGCGCCGGCAGAGCCCGCCGCAAGGCGGGCGGCGACGGCGCTTTTGCTGCATGCGCGCGGCTTGCGCGAATTTGCGTTCTCGTAGACATGCGCGCGCTGC
>JAJRTI010000773.1 GCA_024278415.1 Planctomycetota bacterium
CGCCACAAGGAGCGGCTGAAGTGTTGCGCCTTGGCGGCGGTCGCCGCATAATGTTGGCGGCGCTGGCGGGCCGGGTCTGGCGGATTGGCCAGGTCAGGCGAATCAGACAGATCGGACGGATCAGACGGATCGGAACTGGAAAGGAGATCCTCTCCATGGCTAGGCTTCGGCCCAGCGGAGGCTATCGCAACACGTGCAGCTTCCAGACCGCGACGATCATCTACGATGCGACGTACTGGTTCTGTGAGAAGTACCTTGATCCCCGGTCCCGCACGGTGGACCAGATGGTGCAGGCCGCGCGTTCGGGCCGGCAGAACATCGCGGAGGGGAGCCGCGCCGCGGCCACTTCCTCGCAGACGGAGTTGCGTCTGCTCAACGTGGCCCGCGCCAGCCTGGAGGAGCTGCTGCTGGACTACGAGGACTTCTTGCGCCATCGGCGCCTGAGACAGTGGGCGGCGGAAGCCCCCGAGGCGCTCGCGGTGACGCGCGTGCCGCAGGAGGTTAGGGCGAATCAGACAGATCGGGCGGATCTGACGGATTTGACGGATCAAGAACGCTGGGCGCTCTACGCACCGTGGCTGGAGCACGATGACCCGGCGGTGCGGGCCAATGCGCTCATCTGCCTGATCAACCAGGCCAATTACCTGCTGGACCAGCAGATCGCCGCGCTCGAGAGGCAGTTTGTTGAAGGGGGCGGGTACAGCGAACAACTCGCCGCGGCCCGCCTAACCGAGCGCAACCGAAGGAGGACGGATCAGTCTGATCGGTCTGATCCGACTGATCCGTCTGATCCGATCCCTCTCTGCCCCCTCTGCGGCAAAGCTATGGTGCTGCGCACCGCTAAGACCGGGCGGAACGCGGGCAAGCAGTTCTGGGGCTGCTCCGCTTACCCCGAATGCCGCGGGGTTGTGAACCTGTGAACCGGTGAGAGACTACCCGGCCATGGCAAGCGCAACTCCTGAGACGAGAGGGCCAATGGAACCACAGTGGGTCAAGCAGAGCGACGACCGCTACCCGAGCGGACTGCGAGCTTGCCTTGGCGCCGCGGCGCCCGACGCGATCGCCGCGATCGGCAACCTGGACATGCTGCGCCGGCCACTGCTGGGGCTGATCTGCTCGGTCCAGTGCCCAGGGAGCCTCGTGTTGAAGGCGTATGATGCTGCCCGGGAGCTGCGAGACGCGGGCGTGGCTGTGGCGGGCTGCTTCCACTCGCCCATGGAGAAGGAATGCCTGGCCCTGTTGCTGCGGGGGGCTCAGCCCGTCACGATCTGCCCAGCCAAGAGCATCGAGCGCATGCGCATCCCGCGTGCATGGCGTCAACCGCTGGAGGAAGGCCGCCTTCTGGTGGTGTCGCCTTTCCCCAAGACTATGCGCCGGACGACGAAGAAGAGGGCGGTGGCTCGCAACCGCTTCCTGGCCGCGCTCGCCAGCCACGTCCTCATCGTGCACGCCTCCCCTAACGGCAAGACGGAGCAGTTGTGCAGAGAGGCCGTGTCCTGGGGCAAGCCCGTGTACACCCTCGCCGACGACGCCAACGCCCACCTCGCCGCCCTTGGCGCAAGGCCTGGCGCCGTCGACCAGATCGTCGAATGGTATAGCGAAGTGTCGGAGGAGCGCTGACGGGCTGGGGGCGTCAGCGCGTCTTGGCGAGCCGTTCGAGCAGGCGGCGCCGGACACTCGCAAACTCGTGTACGTCGCGAGTGAAGGTCGTCAGAGTCGGGATCAGTTCGTCGCAGAGTGCGCGGCCGGACGCGCCACCGTCCCCGGCGCGCTTGGCGAGCAGCGTCAGCAGTTCGTGATCCTCGATCCCGTCGCGCACGTTCTCGAAGCGGATGGTGGTGATCGGGCCGTCCGGTCCGCCGCAGAACAGGCTCCCGTCTCCGTTGGCGGTCTTGTAAGACGCGGCGATCCAGTTGGTCTTGTTGTGGCCGTCGACGCGCAGGGGCTCGCGCTGGAGCGGCCAGCGCGTCATGGTGTAGTAGAGGAAGCCGGGGACCTTGTTCTGGAACGTCATCCACCACAACAGCCGCGGCTCCAGCGCGGTGTACTCGACGAACCAGTTGGCGTAGGGGTGGCGCGGGCCGATGCAGATGTACCACCACACCTCCTTGCCGCGTTGGCGCGCGGCCTCGGCCTTGGCCAAGTCGTAGCGCGCGGTCAGCGGCACCCAAATGTCCACCACGTCGTCGAGCCCGGAGTCGATGCCGAAGCTGTGGTCGCGGCCGGTGGTGACCGTCGGGATCTCGGGGTAGCGCTTCTTGAGGAACCCGAACGCACGGCGCATGGCCGGGTACTGGTCTGGACTGACCTCGTCGAAGCCGTAGATGTAAGCCAAGCGCGCGAGCCCGCGCTTGCGCAGCTCCGCCACGTAAGGGTCGAGCACTTTCGCAATGCGCGCGAGGTGGGCCGCGTCGTAGGGGTGCTTCTTGTCGCTCTTGGGGATGTACATGAGGTTGAACGCGTTGAGTTGCCCGCGCTTGGCGAAGTACTCCACGTCCTCGATCGGCGGCGGCGACGAGCGGTAGATGCTGTCCGGGTTGATGCGGTGGTCCGCGATGAACTCCTGGTACTTGCGCCACATCTCTGCGGTGAGCGTGCCGCCGTAGATCTGTTTGATCATGTTGTTGTACGTCGAGAACGTCGTGCGCACGGTCGTGGTGCGCGGCAGCGTCACGTCGTACACGCGCACGGTCATGGGCAGGAAGCCCGCGTGCTTGCCGTCGCGCCAAATGCTGAGCCGGCCGCCGTACACGCCGGGCGGCGTGTTGGGCTCGGACTTGAGCGAGATCCAGATCGGCATGGCCTCGCCGGGCTCCACGGACATCTCCTTGGCCGGCGCGAGCGGGTCCGGCCACCAGCCCACGCGACTGACCTTGTAGATCTTCGGGTCTTTCGTCTCGACGTAGCCCACTTGCCACACCGCGCAGCGCGCCATGGGGAACGCCGCGCCGGACGACGCGTGGCGAAGGTCTTGGATCTCGAAGCGGAGCTTCGCCGGCTTCGAGCGCGTCACGAACACCACCTGCGCACCCTCGAACTCGTTGCGCGCCATGTCGACGTGGATCGCCGGCAGGCCGGGCTTCTTGGCCGCGATGTCGTCCCATCGGATCAGCGCGTCATCACGCTCCGGAGCGGCGTCAAGCATGACCTTGCGCGTGGTGGGCTCGTACCAACACACGATTGGCGGCTGCTCA
The DNA here is from genome assembly GCA_024278415.1 of Planctomycetota bacterium. Next base: position 3,195 of record JAJRTI010000773.1, read on the forward strand.
TGGGCCGGGGCGATGGTGAACTCGCCGAGCTTCCGTTCGATGGTCTTGCCTGAGACCGGGTCCTCCACCTTGAGCGAGACGGTGTATGGCCCCGGCGCGGCCGGCTGGCCGGCGATCTTGCCATCCCACTGCCAGCTCACGGCGGCGTCGGTGCGCGCGGCCACAGCGATGACGCGGCCCGCCGCGTTGGCGACCCGCACTTGGCACGACGCGGGCCGGCTAAGTTGGCAGAGAACCCGCACTCGGCCTTGCTTGAACACGTCGGGCGTGAGCCGCGCGGCTTGCACTTGGATCGGCCGAGCCTCCAAGCGGATATTGTCGACGTAGTACACGAAATCGACGGCCGGCTGCGTCATGTAGAGGTCGAAATGCACCACGCTCTTGGAGTCGATGCCGAGTCGGGCGATGGGCACCTCGCATGTGTGTGGCACGCGCGGCGGCACGCTGAACGCGGTGGACCACCGGCCCTTCTTGCTGTCGTCGAGCCGAAGCTTCAGCGTGGCCGTTCGGTCGGTGTCGTTGAACACGTCGAACTTGAGCACATCGTATCGGCTCCAGTCCTTCACGTCGAAGCCGGCCTTGCCAAAATCGAGGATCGTCGCCGGCCATAAGCCCATGCCCTCCTTCCACTGCGGGTAGACGAGCTTGGCGGCGCGCTTGCCTTGGGTCGCGTGCTCGCCCGCGAGGTCGCCCCTTGTGCCGCGGAGCGCCCATGGCGCCAGCGCGGCGTCGGTCTCGAAGCTCTCGATCACCTTGACAGCGACCGGCTCTTGGGGGGTAGCAGACAGCGCCACGGATAGGAACAAGATCGACAGAATGTTCATGCATTGTCTCCATGCTCTGAACTGGCAAGGGAATGGCGGACATAGGCTCACGTCTGGACTCCAGTGCAGGCGGGGATTGGGTTGCGGAATAGCCGTCTTCCCATGACTTTCCCCCCCCCAATGGCGCCCTGACTCTTGGGGGGGCAATATGGCTGGGCGACTTGGGACAAGCGGGATGTGAAAGAGGTGATCCTGCCGTGAGAGTTGGGGCGTCAACACCCGCGCTCTTGCTCACGTCCGTGAGCCCCCTGACGGCCATGCGCCCCGGCGGCGGCTCACTGACGTGAGCACAGGCGGGGCGCATGGGGAAATGCCCTGCCATTTTTCACTTGACACCCTGGGGTAGGGGAGGTATTATTGTAAATTCGCTTCAAGTGGTCAAATGCGATAAACGTCGTCTGTCATACACTTGCCCAGTCGCACGGGCCTTGGCCTTTCCTCCCCGTCTACGCGCCAGGCGCAGATGTCCGGCTCCTACAGGACGGAGAGTCCGCGCCCTGACCCCGCGGCAACGGGGAACGTGCTGGCCCAAGGAGTGTGTGCAGAGCATCGTGAGATGCCGTCACCTGGTCGGTACGCCGGCCGCGAGCAAGGCCTGTGGCCCTGGCCGCCTTGGGCGTCAATAGGCGAAACAGAAGCGGCAAAACCGCGCGCTGCGCAAGAGTGGCGACTCGGCGATCTGTGAGACACTGGAGGACTAACCGAATGGACCAGCGGAACTACGGCAAGGTCGTGGACGCGCTCGACGTGCCCGACTTGACTCATATCCAGACCTCGTCGTATGAGGAGTTCTTGCAGCACAGCGCATCGCCGTCCCGGCGAAAGAACCAGGGGCTGGAGAGCATCCTGCACGAGACGTTCCCCATCGAGAGCTACGACGGGTCGTGCACGCTGCACTATATCCGCTACACGCTGGGCCGTCCACGCTACACGCCCGACGAGTGCCGCAAGCTCCGCCTCACTTACGCGGCGCCGTTCCGCGTGCTGTTGCGGCTGGACAAGGAGGAGCCGATCCAGGAGGAAGTGTACCTGGGCGAGATCCCGCTCATGATCGGCGGCGGGGAGTTCATCATCAACGGCGCTGAGCGCGTCATCGTCACCCAGCTCCACCGTTCGCCTGGCGTGGACTTCCTCGAGGAGGGCCGCACCGCGGACCGCCGCCTCCACTCGTGCCGCATCATCCCTGAGCGGGGCTCCTGGATCGAGTTGACGATCACGAAGAAGGACATCCTGATGGTGCGTGTGGACCAGAGCGGCCAATTCCCGGCCACCTGTCTGCTGCGCGCCATGTCGCCCGACTATTCGACCAACGCCGACATCATCCAGGCCTTTTACGAGACGGAGACGATTGCCGTGCCCGACGCGCGGTCGGCGAGCCGGCTCAAGGGCCGCCGCGCGGTGGGCGAGATCAAGAACGAAGAGGGCGAGGTCATCATCCCGGCCGGCGGCGAGTTCCCAGAAGCTGTCGCCAAGATGATCGCCTCCTCGCCGCTCAACGAGATCGAGGTCATCAAGGACGTGGAGGATCCGCTGATCCTCAACACGGTCCAAGAGGATCCCACCATGTCGCACGAGGAGGCGCTGCTGCGCATCTACAGCCGCCTCCGCCCCGGCAACCCGCCGCACTTGGAGAAGGCCAAGCAACTCTTCTACGAGCGCTTCTTCGACCCCAACCGCTACCGCTTGGGCAGGGTGGGCCGCTTCCGCATCAACCGCAAGTTCGGCCTCGAAACCCCTGAGGATCAGCAGACGCTGACCATCGAGGACTTCGTCAACTGCGTGAAGTACCTGCTCAAGCTGCGAAGCAACGAAGGCGAAATCGACGACATTGACCACCTGGGCAACCGCCGCGTTCGCACGATCAACGAACTGGCCGGCGAGGAGTTCCGGAAGGGCTTCCTGCGCCTCAAGCGCACGGTGCAAGAGCGCATGAGCATGCAGGAGCCGCAGGAACTCGCGCCCAAGACGCTCATCAACGCCAAGACCGTCTCGGCCGCGATTGAGTACTTTTTCGGCCGGGGCGAATTGTCGCAAGTCGTCGAACAGACGAACCCCCTCGACCAACTCACGCACGAGCGCAAGCTCAGCGCGCTGGGCCCCGGCGGCTTGAACCGCAAGCGCGCCGGCTTCGAAGTGCGCGACGTGCACATCAGCCACTATGGCCGCATCTGCCCCATCGAGACGCCCGAAGGCACCAACATCGGCCTCATCACGTCGCTGAGCATCTACGCGGCGGTCGACGAGTACGGCTACCTCACGACGCCGTACCAGACGATCGAGAAAGGCAAGCCGCAGCAAGAGGTGGCCTACCTGCGCGCGGAAGAAGAACAGCACAAGACCATCGCGCCGGCGGATGCGAGCTTGGGCCGCACCGGCAAGCTCGCGGGGGAGCACGTGCTCGCCCGCACCGATGGCGAGTTCGAGGATGCCACGGCCGAAGCCATTAGCTACATGGACGTGTCGCCCAAGCAGATCGTGGGCGTGTCCGCGAGCCTGATCCCCTTCCTCGAACACGACGACGCGAACCGCGCGCTCATGGGCTCGAACATGCAGCGCCAAGCCGTGCCGCTCATCAAGACGGAGCCGCCGCTCGTGGCCACCGGCATGGAGAAGGCCGTGGCGGCGAACTCGGGCATGGTCGTGCGCGCCAAGAAAGCGGGCGTGGTGACCTACGTGAGCGCGGACCGCATCATGATCGATGACGACGAGTACCGCCTCCGCAAGTTCCACGGCCTCAACGAACGCACCTGCCTGAACCAGGTGCCCATCGTGTCCAAGGGCCAGCGGGTCAAGCGCGGCGAGGTCATCGCAGACGGCGCCGCCACCCACCGGGGCGAACTCAGCCTGGGCAAGAACGTGCTCGGCGCCTTCATGACGTGGGACGGGTACAACTTCGAGGACGCGATCCTCATCAGCGAGGCCCTGGTCAAGGGCGACAAGTTCACGTCGATCCACATCCAGGAGTTCGAGTGCGAGATTCGCGAGACCAAGCTGGGCCGTGAGGAGTTCACCCACGACATCCCCAACGTGCCCGAGAAGGCCCTGCGCAATCTCGACGCGGACGGCATCGTGCGCGTGGGCACACGCGTCAAGCCGGACGACATCCTCGTGGGCAAAGTTTCGCCCAAGACCAAGACCGAGTTGTCGCCTGAAGAAAAGCTGCTGCACGCGATCTTCGGCCGCGCGGGCGAAGACGTGAAAAACGACTCGCTCGATGTGCCATCGGGCGTTGACGGCATCGTGATTGACACCCAGAAGATCAGCCGACGCGCGAGTCTGTCCGACCAGCAGCGCAAGGAATACCTGAAGGAGCTGAACGAGACCGAGCGGCGCTACAACACGGAGATCGCCGCCCTCTTCACCGATCTGCTGAAGGGTCTGCGCAAGGTCATCGGCGGCTCCGTGCGCGACACGATCACCGGCAACGTCATTACGGTCAAGCCCGGCATGAAGGTGCGGGAAATCGTCGAGATCGAGGAGCGCTTCGACATCGAGACGGTCGACTTCGGCGACAAGAAGTCCGTGCAAGAGAAGGGCGTGCAGGTGTTCGAAAAGTACGCGGCCGACATTGAACGCCTCAAGGACGAGCGCGACCGCGAGTTGAGCCTGCTCAAGCAAGGCGACGAGTTGCCCACGGGCGTGCTGGAGATGGTGAAGATCTACATCGCCACCAAGCGCGTGCTCAGCATTGGCGACAAGATGGCCGGCCGGCACGGCAACAAAGGCGTGATCGCCAAGATCCTGCCCGAAGAGGAGATGCCGTTCCTGGCTGACGGCACGCCTGTGCAGATCGTGCTCAACCCCCTCGGCGTGCCGTCCCGCATGAACGTGGGCCAGATCCTTGAGACCCACCTGGGCTGGGCCGCACAGATGCTCGGCTTCCAGGCCATCTGCCCCGTGTTCGACGGCCCCAAGGAGGCGGAAATCCGCGAGACGCTCAAGGAGGCTGGCCTTCCCGAACACGGCAAGGTCACACTCTGCGACGGCCGCACCGGCGAGCCGTTCGAGCAAGAGGTCACCGTGGGCTACATCTACATGATGAAGCTCGACCACCTCGTGGACGACAAAATCCACGCGCGCGCGACCGGCCCCTACTCGCTGGTGACCCAGCAGCCCCTGGGCGGCAAGGCCCGGGCCGGCGGCCAGCGTTTCGGCGAGATGGAAGTGTGGGCCATCGAGGCCTATGGCGCAGCGTACCTCCTCCAAGAATTGCTCACGGTCAAGAGCGACGATATCGAAGGCCGCACGAAGATCTACGAGTCCATGGTGCGCGGCACCAACACACTCGAGGCCGGCACGCCCGTGTCATTCGACGTGTTGACCAACGAGATCCGCGGCCTCGGCCTGAAAATGGAGCTAGAGCGACATCGGCTTTAGCAAGCCACCCGCGGCCGGCGAAGCGATCCGCGCCTGGCCGCAGTTGCTACACTAGTAACTGGGATCGGCTTGCCTGCCCCCCCCGCAGGTAAGCGCCCCGGAGCCTATACCGTGCCCAACTACTACGATATCCTTGGCGTCGATCCCTCGGCGAGCCAGACGGCAATCAAGGGCGCGTTTCGGCGGCTGGTCAAGACGTACCACCCCGACCGGAACCGCGAACGCCGCGAGTGGGCAGAGGGCAAGTTCAAAACCATCCACGAGGCTTACCGAACGCTGTCGGACAAGGACCGACGCGGCGCCTACGACAAAATCATGTTCGGCGGCCCGCCGCCGGACGACCCGACCTACGAGAAGTTCTACGCGCGCTTGCAGAAAGATGTGGCCTACCGCGCGCGCCGCGTGCTTTCCGACTTGCTCAACGGCCGCGGCGAAGCCGCGGTGCGGGGATACGAGCGGCTCTGCGCCGAGGAGAAGGACTTCTCCCTCCTGCGCTACATGTCGGTGAAGGACTACCTCGACACGCAGTTCCTCTTGGCCGAGCAATACGAGGCGCAGGGAGACGTGCAGAAGGCGCTCGAGTTTTACACGGAAGTGTACAACGAAGAGATGAACGGCCCCAAGCTGCGGTACTTCTTCGAAGAGGTGTGCGACCGCATTGTGGGGATCTACTGCCGCGAGCTGGCGCGCAACGCCCCGTCCCACGAGGCGATTCAGTACTATCAGAAGGCGGCGCGAATCGAAATGTCCAGCGCCGCGCGGTCGCAAATCTACAAGAAGATCGCCTAGAAGTATCACGCAATGGGCGACCGCAGGAAGGCCCGCGCGGCCATGGCCAAGGCGTTCGAGATTAATCCCAAGATGAAGGGCGTGCGCCGCATCTGCGAGAAGCTCGGCATAAAGGAGCCTGCGTCTAGCGTGGCAGGCAGGCAACCCACGGGAGTCAAGTAGCACGAACTACTTGGCGGGGCCCACGGACAGCATCACGGGATAGAGACGCTCTGGGTCGCGGAAGATCCGCGCGCTTGCGAGGAGCACGTCGAGGGAGGGCTTAGGCGTGAAAGACCCCAGCGCCGCGCCGTTATGCGTGATAGCGATGGTGTGATCCAGGTCGATAAGGCTGCTGCTGAGGAACAGCGTGAGCCGGCCAATGCGGCTGCTGCGGATCATGATTGAGCGCCGCCCCTCGATCTGCACGTCCACCGACGCCGGCCTCGATGTCCTGCCGAGGAGCAGCCAGTAGCACGTCGTCGCGCCCAACGCCTGCTTCAGGAAACGCACGCGGGCCGGATTGGGGTCGCGCACCTTCGTCCCGAGCCATTCCACCACCTGTTGCACGCGTTGGTGCGGGCTGCCGTGGGAGCCGCCGGGGATCACGTCGAGCGTGCAGTCGTACCCCTGCTGATCGAGCAACTCTGCGGCCCTGCGGTCCCACTTGATTCGGATCGTCTCGTCTGCGTCTCCGTGCACCGCGTAGACCGGCAGGTGCAGCAGGTTGAGGAGATAGGGGTAGTCCACCCGGCCCTTGCCGGTCTGTGGGGCCCCGGCCATGGGCGCCGCGGCCGCGAACAGATCGGGATAGTGCATCGCCATAAACCACGTGCCGCTGCCGCCGTTGGAGATGCCGGTGATAGACACACGGTTCCGGTCCACGTGGTAGCGCTGGCAGGCGTCCCTCAGCGCGAGCCGCGCGAGCGCGTGGGAGCTGTGCCACCACAAGTCGCGGGCCGTGGGGCAGATCACCAGATACGTTTGGCCCTTCAGGGTGCGCTTCCAAAAGCGCGCGTACTGCGCACCGTCGCCCCGGCCGCCGGCGAGCGCCAGGATGAGGGGCCACCGGCGCGCCGGGTCGTAGCCCTTGGGCACGAGGGCCGTGTAGGTGGTGAGCCGTTTGCCCGTTTTGCCTTTCAACTCATGCACGGCAAGCCCCGGCTGGGCAGGCGCGTAGCGCCGGCACGTGCGCAAGGCTTCCGTCACGCGCTCGATGGTCGCTCCCGGGTGGTTGACGATGCCCTGCTTCGCCCGCGCGCGCTCCGCTTTCGATTTGGCATTCAGATACGACCGGGCCAAGTCTTGCAGTTCGGCGAGGCGGCTGTCCGCGCCCGCGGCGATGGAGGCGCAGAGGCAACTCGCGGCTGTGAAGAAGCTCAACGATCTCAACATCACCGGGCACTCCTACACGTCGTATAGGACCCATAGAACCTATACGGAATACCGCATCGGACATGGGCAGGCGAAAAACCTGTTCACGCTTCGAAAATCGCGTCCACAAACGCGCCGGGATCGAACGCAGCGATATCGTCGGCCTTCTCGCCGAGGCCCACGAACTTCACCGGCACGTCGAACTCGCTCTTCATGCCGAGCACGATGCCGCCCTTCGCGGTGCCGTCGAGCTTGGCGAGGAAGAGGCCCGTCACGTCGATGACCGCGTTGAACTCGCGCACCTGGGAGACGGCGTTTTGGCCAGTCGTCGCGTCCAACACGAGCAGCACCTCGTGTGGGCCGTCGGCGGTGTTCTTCGCGATCACGCGCCGAATCTTGCCGAGTTCTTGCATGAGGTTGTCGCGCGTGTGAAGCCGGCCCGCGGTGTCCACGATCACGATGTCCACGCCCCGCGCCTTGGCGGCGTCGATCGCGTCGTACGTGACCGCGCCGGGGTCTGCGCCCATCTTATGCTTCACGATATCCGCACCCACGCGCCGACTCCAGATGTCGAGCTGTTCCACAGCGGCCGCGCGGAACGTGTCGGCCGCGGCCACAAGCACCTTCTTGCCGTCGTCGACGTACATCTTCGCCAGCTTCGCGATGGACGTGGTCTTGCCCACGCCGTTCACGCCCGCGACCATGATCACCGTCGGCGGCTCGGCCGCGAGCTTCACCGCTGTGTCCCACTCGCTCAGGCGCTCCTTGAGGTCCTGCTTCAGGTAGTCGTAGAGCTGGTCTGCTGAAGTCACCTTGCGCTGCTTGTACGCGTCTTGGAGGTCGTCGATGATCTCCATGGCCGCCTTGGGCCCGAGGTCCGCGGCGAGCAGCGCCTCCTCGACTTCTTCCAGAAAGTCGTCGTCGATTGCGCGGCCCAGAGTGAACACGGCCTTGATGCCGCTGCCGATCTTATCGCGGGTCTTCTGGAGGCCCGCCTTGAGTTTGTCGAGTCCAAACCAGGCCACGGTCGTGGCTCCTTTCGGTAATGCGTGTAGCCGCATGCGCCAGCATGCGGGCTCGGCCATCAAGCCGTTTACAGGTCTCGCGGATCGCCCGCATGCTGGCGCATGCGGCTACAGCGTTGTCGCGACGCTGGCTTGTATTCTCCGCGCCGCGGCGCGCAGCGCGTCCACGCACGCCATGGGCACAGTCACGGCGCCGAGACTGACGCTCGCGTTTCGGTCGCCGTGGAAGTCGGACCCGCCCGATGGCAGCAGGCCGTGCTGCCGTGCGAGTGCCCGATACCGCGCCTCCACCGACGGGCCATGGTGCAGGCAGCGCACCTCCAGCCCATCGAGGCCGTGTTGGGCCAGGTCGGGGATCCGATGGTCCTTCTGTGTGAGCCCCGGGTGGGCGAACACCGCCACGCCGCTGGCCTCGTGGACGACGTCGATCGCGCGCTCAGGGGTGAGCAGCTTGCGGGCCACGTACGCGGGGCCGCCATCGCCGATGTAGCGGTCGAACGCCGCGTTCAGCGACCGGACTGCGCCTCGCCGGCGCAAGGCTTCCGCTACGTGCACGCGGCCGGGCGGCGCGCTGCCGGCCACGTCGTAGACATCGGCCTCGTCCACCGCCACGCCGAGTCCGTTGAGCTTCGTGACGATCCGGCCGACGCGCTCCTCTCGCTCCTCCCGAAGCGCCGCGAGGCACTCCAGGAGCAAACCATTCGATGGGTCGATGAAGAGTCCGATGATGTGGATGTCGCCGTTGCCCTCGTGGCTCGACAGCTCCACGCCGGGCACAACCTCCACGCCCAATTCCCGGCCCCGGCGCAGGCACGCCTCCACGCCGTCCACCGCGTCGTGGTCCGTGATAGCCACCGCGGACAGTCCCTGCCATTGCGCCTCTTCGGCCAGTTCGTCAGGCGTGAACGTGCCGTCGGACGCGAGGGTGTGCGCGTGCAGGTCCGCCTTCGCGTCGTCGGAGGCCGCCACGGTTTACGCCTCCTGTGCGGCGGAGGCCGCTTCGCTTTGCTGGGTGTAGATGCGGTCGAGTATGCCGTTCACGAACGTGCCCGACTGCTGGGTGCTGAAGCGTTTGGCCAGGTCGATGGCTTCGTTGATCGCCACCTTCGGCGGCACGTCGGGCGCGTGCAGGAGTTCGAACGCCCCCATCCTCAACACGCAGCGGTCAATCGTCGCGATGCGCTCGAGGGTCCAGTGTTCCAACAAGCTGGAGAGGATGCGGTCGAGTTCCTCGCGCTTGTCCCAACACCCCTCCACGAGAGCCCACGCGAATTCGAAGACTTGCGTGTCGCCCTTCGCGGCCTGTTTGCAGAACCCGCGCAGCCCGTGCTCGAGCACTTCCTCCCCACACAACTCCAGTTGGTAGAGCGCTTGGAGAGCGACCTCCCTGGCCCGTGTTCGGCGTCGCTGCTGTTCTGCCATAGCCGGGCCTATGAGTCGAGCTGGGTCGAGGCCAGCAGGTTGGCCATCTCGATGGCGGCCATGGCGGACTCGACGCCCTTGTTGCCCGTGCGCGCGCCGGCGCGGTCGATGGCCTGCTCGACGGTGTCGGTGGTGATGACGCCGAAGATGGTCGGCACGCCGGTAGCCATGCCCACGTGCGCGATGCCCTTGGAGGCTTCCGCGGCCACGTAGTCGAAGTGGGGGGTCTGGCCGCGAATGACCGCGCCGAGGCAGATCACCGCGTCGTACTTGCCGCTCTTGGCCACGTGGAGGGCCAGGACCGGGATCTCGAACGAGCCGGGCACCCAGAACACGTCGACGTCCCCATCGGCGGCCTCGTGCCGGGCGAGGCAATCCAGCGCACCGCCAAGCAGCTTGCTAGAAATGATTTCGTTGAAGCGGCTCACCACGATGGCGAACTTGAGGCCCGACGCGACGAGCTTGCCTTGATAGATGTGAGGCATAGGAAGACTCCTGCAACGAGGCATAAAGAAGCTCAGTATCGTAGCACATCGGGTGCGCGGCTTCAAAGCCAATAGCGAGACTTCAACTGGTCAAGCTGTTTCGCTGATCTGCAAGTGCAAGTCACTCGCCCTGGGCGGCCACGCCCTGCGCAACGTGGCGCGAGAACTTGGGCTGGACAGCCGACAGCCATGCCTTGCGCAGTGGATCGTTAGGCTTTTTGCTTCGGAAGCGTGAGACTCCACGGGCCAAGCCCGTGGCATCTCCCCTGCTGGTATGCCATTCTTGTAGATTGAGCGACTTGCAAAACCCCAATAGGCCGAGGCCTCGCGCTTAACATCATGCATGGCGGAGGTGTCGAACGCGGCGCCGCCGAGATGCGAGCGCGGGAGCGCTCCGCTTGTAGTGGCGACCGTCAGGGCGCCCTCTGC
>JAJRTI010000774.1 GCA_024278415.1 Planctomycetota bacterium
CTCCCGGTGCCGAGGCTGCGGGAAACCGCTCCACTGCAACGACCCGCTTTGCGACGCCGCGGCTGGCGGCGAGTGCCCCTTGGGGGCTCGGTGCCCGTTCAAGAGTGGCTTCTGCCCCGAATGCGCCGCGCTCGGCGCGGCCATCGCGATGGCGGGACAGGGCCAGGGCGGCGGCAAGGGGCAAGGCAAGGGCGGCAAGGGCCAGGGCGGCATGGGGGGAGCCGGCCGCGGCAAGGGCGGCGACTGGGGCGAGTTGCCCGACGTGGACGTGGACTTCAAGGCGACCAAGATCAAGGGCATGCGCTCGAAGGCCAAGCCGCTGGGCGTGTACTTCACCCGTGGCGCCGGCAAGGCCGGCAAGGCCAAGGCGCGGGCGGTGGAGGTGGTGCGCGAGTTCCGCGCCGCGGCCGAGGAGGCGCTCGTGAAGGAGCGTATCCCCCAGGGGCACAAGGACTACATCCGCAAATACTTCGACACGATCCAGCCAGAGAAGAAGGAAGGCGCGGGCAAGTAGCGGACGGAGACGGAGGAGGGCATGAATTGGAAGCCGCCGCAGGCTTCAGCTTCGTGGCGCATCCAGTGCGACTGAGAAGCAAGGGGGGCAGGCTAACGAGCCAGCAAGTCGGCGATTGTGTCGAGGCTTCGCCCACTTGGCGTAGGGCGAAGCCATTGAGCCTGCGCCGCGAGTTCAGCAGCCCGTGCGAAGTTGCCGGCGCTGAGAGCCGTACGGGCGGCCTCGCGCGCGCGATAGGCTGACGCCTCCAGTTGCATGAGCCGTGTCAGGTCGGCCCCGCAGCGCGAGCACTCGAGCGCGCCTCGAAACGTGGCGCGGCAGACCGGGCATCTTGAGGCGGGCCGGCGGTCCACTATTTGCCCTCGATGAAGAAGAGCAGCTCCCGCAACGCCTCGACGGCCCCTGATAGATCTTCGACGTTGTGGGACTCGATGGCGGACTCGATCTGCTCGTGCAGACCGATGGCCTCTTCCTTGTCCTCGTCGTGCATTTGGTCCAGCCGATCCCGGGATCGGGCGAGGAGGGCCTGGGCTTCCTCTATCGCTTGGGCCCACTCAGGCGCGGCCCCTTCGGCCTGGGCGGGCGTTGCAACAGGCTCGGGTTCCTCCGCTTCGACCGGCCCGTCGTCTTCGATCTCGATGGCGTCGACTAGATCGGCCAACTTGTCTTGCCGAGTCTGGTAGAGATCGTCGAGCCGTTTGGAACTCTCCGCAATCTCCTCCTCGCTTCGCTGCTCGAACGCGTTGCTGATGGTGATGTGCTTCGACAGGCCCGTGCGCTTCTCGATGGCGGTCACGTGCAGAATCCCGTCGATGTCGAGGCTCATGCGGCAGAGCACATCGTTCGGATCCGGGGTCGGCGAGAGCCCTTCCACGCTGAACTGCCCCACGAGTACATTCTTGAGAGCATCGGGATTGTCCCCTTGGTAGATGAATATGTCCACTTACGTCTGGTAGGGATAGGAGGTGGTGTAGAGGTCGGTCCGGGTGACGGGAAGCGGGGTGTTGCGCTGAATGATGGGATGGTAGCAGTGCGGGTACGGCTGTCCATCGCGCTCGCCGAGATAGGACGGGCCGAAGGAGTAGGGCGACACGTCCACGAGCACGCGCTCGACCTCTCGCCCCGCGAGGCGCGACGCGAGCACTCCGGCTCCCAGCGCCACGCACAGGTCGGGGTGGATGTCTTGCTGGGGTTCGAGCCCCGTGCGGTCCTCGAGCACGCGGGCCACCAGCGGCGTGCGCGTCGAGCCGCCTACGAGCAGCGCCGCGTCGAGGTCCGACGCGGTCTTGCCGGCGTCGTCCAAGGCCTTGGACACGCTATCGAGCGTGGACTCGACGAGCGGACGGATGAGGTCCTCGTACTCGCTGCGCGACAATTCGACCTCCAGGTGCACCGGGTTGCCATCGACCGTGAGCAGCGCTTCCTCGCGCACGGTGACATAGGGCTCGAAGCTCAACTGCATCTTCGCCTCTTCCGCGGCTCGCCACAGCCGCGCGCGCGCCTGAGCGTGCTCGTCCGTAAGCTCCACGTTGTGCTGGCTCTTGAGTTCCTGAAGCAGCCTCCCGACCACCAGTTGGTCGAAGTCGTCTCCGCCGAGGCGGTTGTTGCCGTGGCTGGCGAGCACCTCGGTCACGTCGCCCTCGATGATGACAATGGACACGTCGAACGTGCCTCCGCCGAGGTCATAGACCATCACCGTGCGCCGTTCGCCTTCGCCGTATCCGTACGCCAAACTGGCCGCGGTCGGCTCGTTCAGAATCCGCACGACTTCCAGGCCGGCCAATGCGCCGGCCTCGCGGGTGGCATTGCGCTGGGCGTCGGAGAAGTAGGCTGGCACGGTGATGACGGCCTTGGTGACGGGGCGTCCGAGCGCACCCTGCGCCCACTCTGCGAGTTCGCGCAGGATCAGGGCCGAGATGTCCTGAGGCGTGAACGTCTGGTCGCCCAACGACACGGTCTCGTCGCTGCCCATCTTGCGCTTGATGCTGCGCACCGTTCGGTCCGGGTAGAGCAGTTGTTGGTTGCGGGCCGCTTGGCCTACCAACAGTTCGCCCGTGGGTGACAGGCCCACACACGAGGGGAGGAGCTTTTGGTCGCCGGGGCCGAGGACTTGCACCTTGCCGCCCACGAAGGCCGCGACCTCGGAGTTCGTGGTCCCCAGGTCAATGCCGATGATGCAGTCGTTTTCGCTCATGAGGGGTTATCCTGGTTGGATAGTGCCTTGTGTTGGCGTATTTTTGCCGAGCGCGGGCAAGAGAAGCGGACGGACATCCTGGCCGAAGGCTTTCCGTCCTCTTCGTCTCACCGCCGGAACACGGCCGCGAGCCTATGGAATACTCTTGCCCAGAACGATTCCGGCTCCGGCTTCGGCGGCGGCTGGCGCGCCACCTTCACCTCGGCCAAACGAAACAAGTCGCCGTTCCATTCGTAGCCGGCGCGATAGACTTCGAGCACGGTCCCTTCCGGGGCCTGGTCGGTCTCTTCGACATCGACCGCCTTCATCAGGTGGGGATCGAACGGCTTGCCGTCGCAGCGGATCTCTCGCACACCGAGACGGCCGAGCACCTCGTCCACATACTCCAGACTCAGGCGGTACCCGGTCTGCAGGCTGGGGGCGGCGTCGGCAATGCTCTCGTATTGCCGGATTCGCCGCGCGGCCTGCACGCGCTCGGTGTACGACTGCGCCGCGCCCAGGCCGCGGGCCATCCTCTCTCGGATATCAATCAAGACCTCCGCCATATCCGTCCGCGCACGGCGCTCGGCCTCGCGGGCGGCCTCCTGGGTGCGCGCCTCACGATCTTCTTGGATGGACTCGGCCAGGCGTTGGGTCTGCTCGGCGGTCCTTTGTTGCGCTTCGCGAACCGCCGGCGTGTCGGCGGCCAGCGGCTCGAGCGTGTCGTTGAGTTGTTTGAAGGCCCGCCCCTGAAGCTTGATCTCCTGCGTCAGCGCGGTCATGGCTGACCACAGCGCATGGAGGCTGCACTCGCCCTCGCCGGCGGCCTCGCCAGAGTCGCTCTCCACCAGGGCCATGATTTCAGGCGCGAGGCCGGCCGGCGGCTCCTCAGCCGCGAGCGCCTCATCTAGCCGTTGTTCGAAACGAGCCAGCAGCCGCGCGCGGAGATCCCCATCGGCATCTGAGTCGCTCTGCGTCTCGGCCAGCCCATTGGGGGGAGTCGTTTCGTCCCAGCTCACGTCTATCGCTCTCCCAGCACTTCGAGCCAGGGCTTCGGGCCGACGAAGCGGCGCTGGGTCTTTTGGGCCTCCACCAGCGAGGCCAAGGGAGCCTCCGGGTCGGCGGACAGGAGCATCACCTGGCTGCGCCGGCGAGGATCTTTCAGCGCGTCGTACGCGTCTCGAATCCGCTCGAACTCCTCGGGCGACCGATCCGGCGGGCACTCCTTCACGCGGCGCAGGTACGCGGCCCGGATCGCCTCGTCGTCTGCGTCCTCTGTCACGCCCAGGACATCGAACGGGCTCTCGCTTGGTGCGAGCACGGTCTCGGGCTTGTTCACTGTTTGGCCTCCATTGGCGGCTTACCGTCGCCGCTTTCGTTTCTTACGCGGCTTGCTCTTGGTGCTCTGGCGCGGCGCCGGGAGTGGGCCGAACGGGGGTGGCGGGAGGAGGCCTTCGGCCTCGGCTTCCATCATGGCCTCCAGAGCCCTCGCGATCAGGCTGGGATCCGTCCTCGCGACCTTCTCCAAATCTGGCACGCCGTCCTTGCCATGTTTGAGTAAGAGTTCCAAGAACACCTTGTCGAGTCCAGGCGGAAACCCGGACGGCCCCAGGTCTCCCATGCCGCCGAACATGTCGCCCTCGTCGTCCAGATACTCGTCTTCGTCCTCCCAATCGTCGTCATCATCGTCAACGATCTCGCCGCGGCGTCGCCGGCATTCGGGGCAGTTGCATTGGCGCACATCGACCGCGTCGAAGTCGTCTTCGTCGTCGTCCCACTCATCGGCGTAGTCGTAATCGTAGAACTCTGCGGCCTTGTACGCCCTAGACAGCGTCTCTTGCTGGATCACCTGTGCGAGCTTGTCTTCGTCGAGCGAAAGCTGGTTGGCGCCGAGTTCCGGCGCGGGGAGCCAGCCGAACCCACGACGGCCCGGCCCGTGCAGGCACTCCACGGCTTCGTCCACCAGGCCCATATCGCGTTGCTGTCGAGCCAGCGTAGCCGCGGCCGCGAGGCAGCGTTCGCGGCGGGGCGCCCACAAGGGCATGCAGCGCGCCTTGAGCAGCAGGAACCGAGCCCGTGTCGCGCCGCCAAGGGCCAGGCCGGCCGCGCCGGCCGCGTAGGCCAGCCGCACGTGCCTGCGGCGCAGGGCGGCCTCTGCGAGGGACCGCAGATGAGCGGGATCGAGGTCGGCGTCTTCACGCACCAAGTCTTCGGCCAGCCGGGTCTCCCAGCCGCGCGGGATGTCGATGGGAACGCCCAGGTCGTCGCCCAATGCGCAGCCCCGCGCCACCGCGGGCGCCAACACGCCCATCGGCAAGAGGGCCGGCTCGTCCGGAAGCGGAGGGAGGCTGTTGGGAGTCAAGCCACAAACCTTGGCCACGCCTTCGAGCACGACGATGGCGGCCAGGTCGTCGGATAGGCTCTGCTGGACCTTGGCGCACAGTGCGGCGCCGCGATCGGCGTCTCCCTGGAGCGCAGCGCACACCCAGCGCAACGCATCGACCAGCACGGGCCGGTCGCCTTCTTTGGCCTCGGGCAGTGCGTCGATGGCGGCGAAATCCTTCTCCGCCAGGTGGGGCTTCTTCTGTTTGAGATGGCGCAGCGTTGTGGCGGCCAGCAGGCGCAGCCGTGCGCGGCGCACGTCGGGGCTCAGGCGATCGATTCGCTCAGCCTCTTCGAGATAGCCCAGTGCCTTCTTGAGCGCGTTGCGCTTCTCCGTGGACTCCATCAGGTGGAGCAGCGGACGCACGTCGTCTGGGAACTGGGAGCGCCATCTCTGGGCGACGTCGTCCGAGAACCTCCAGCCCTGGGTGTGCTCCTGCGTCCAACTGAGCCACTGCTGGAATGTGTCCGGGTCGGGGTCAACCTGCGCGGCTCGTTCGTAGAGACGCTCTGGATACAGGAAGTAGAATTGCTCCGCGTTCTGGTCGCACAGGCCGGCGAGCGCTCTGAGCACGGGATCTATGCCGAAGGACGGATCGTATTCGTTGTTCTCGAAAAAGGTGTATTGCACCTCTGCCAAATCCTTCGGCTGCACAGGCGCGAGCAGGCCCGCCATGTGCAGGAAGAGCGCCGCGGCTTGGGGGCTGGCTTCTGTGAACCACCCCTCCTTCACCGCCGCGCGGCGGAACAATTCCCAGAGCGCGCAGGCGCGGAACGGCATGAGCAGGGTCTCATGGGCCCGCGCACAAAGCCGCCAGAAGTACGCGTCTTCCGGGAACGAAGTTTTCGCCACCTCCTTGATCGCCACAGGCGCCCTTTTGGCCAAGGTGCAGCGCACGTAGAGGTGCTGCCGAATGCGGTTGGCCATGCTGGCCGGAGCCTGTGCGCAGGCCTTGAGCACACCCCTGATCGCGCTATTTTGCTGGCGCACCTTGCCGCTGGGCCAGGTCCGGTCGAACGCCTCCGCACACATCCGCATGGCGCCCAAGTCCCCTCCCACCTTCGCGACAAACTTGATCGCCTTCGGTCCGAGATTGTCGCTCGATGCTGTGCCGATCATGGTCCGCATCGCCGGCGCCAGCCGCGCCGGCGCGGAATCCGGCGCGACCAGGGTGAGCCACTTCTCGCAGCCTTCGTCGTCGCTTCGGTAGAAGCACGCGATTGCGCGGATCAGCGCTTTCCAAGGCGCCAGCGGGCTGCGCCGCGGCACTTCGGGCAACGCCACGTCGTCGTCCGAGACCGGGCCGCGGGTCACCGCGGTGAACGCCTTGGTGATCGCGGCCGCGGATTGTCTTAGGGGGTGATCCTCCGGCAGCGCGCGGCATTCAGCGATGCACGCCGGGTCGGCCACCTCGCGCATGATCGCGGCCTCAATGCTGGCGCGGCGCTCCTTCGAGAGGCTGGGGGCGATCAGCGGCGCCAGGAGGTCATCGAGCTTTCCCGTGCGGCCGGCCACCGTCCCAACTAGGCCGTCCAGTCGGGAGCCCGAAGCGGGATACTTCGACCGGACGATATCCATCAGCGCACTCGCCTCCCTGGCCATTCCAGAACCAAGCATGCCCTCGATGCGAGCGATGTACGCGTCCACAAGCAGCGCTTCAGATTCGGCCGTGCCCTCCTGTCTGTGCGCCGTCTTCGCCCTATCGAGTGCGGACTTATGCTTGCCCCTGGAGATCAGCCGCCGTATCTCGGCCGCTTCGTTCGGAAACTGGCTGGGAGCCAGATTCCCAATGTCCTTCCCGCCAGAGGCCTGGGCCGTGTCTCCTGCTTGCGGTTGCGTCTTTCGGCCGGCACGAGATCCTGGCTGGGAACGCTTCCCTTTTTGTTTGCGATTTCGGGACATTCGGTCCGCCGTACGCATGGCGCTGAAGCGCGGTTGTGGCGCGAGCACCGAGACGCGGAGCATGTGGGAACTCGGCCCGTCGTGGAAAAGGAAGCGAGGGTGTGCGCTTCAATCTCACTCTCGGCAGATTATAGCCGACACCGCGCGCCTGTCAAGCCGGGCCGGCTCGGCCATGACATATGCAAAGAGCAAGGCGCACCCCCTGTCCCGTCAAGCCATCGTGCGTCGTATAAGAATTGGCGCTCGCGTGGCTCGCCGAGATTTGCTAACCTTCTCCACGAGCGAGAGGGTGGAAAAGCGTGGGCTCCGCTGGTCGTCGAACGGTGCTGAGATTCAACCCGCAACCGAGGAGGTCTGTTATGGTTCGCTCTGCCACAGCCGCACGCGTCGTTCTCGCTTTCGCGCTCGTCGGGCTTCTCGCGTCGGGCTGCGAACAACAGCGGGGCCGGCCGCTGCGCTGCTACGTGGGCGGCACCATGCGCCCGGTCATGGAGGCGCTGGCCAAGGCGTACACGCAGGAAACGGGACAGAGGATTGAGATCGACTACGCCGGTTCGGGCGAGTTGCTCATCAAGATCCGGGAGACGCAGATCGGCGACCTCTACGTGTGCCATGACCCGTTCCTCGGCCGGCTCATGGCCAAGGGCTTGGGAGTCAAGGGCTGGGTCGTGGCATACGTCAAGCCCATGATCGCGGTCGCCAAGGGCAACCCCAAGGGGATCAAGGTCCTCAAGGATCTCGTGCGCGACGACGTGCGTGTCGGGCTCACACACCCCAAGTATTCCACCGTGGGCTGGATCAACAAAACCATGTTCAAGAAGGCCGGCATCGCCGACGCGATGGCCAAGAAGGATATCCCCGTGACGCGCTCAGGCGGGCAGATGGCCAACAACGTGAAGCTTGGGCACCTGGACGCGGCCATCGTGTGGGACGCGGTCATCTTCGCGCGGCGCGACGCGCTCGACGCGGTGAACATCGAGGACCAGTTTCGGCCCGCGCCCGAAGTGGACGCGATCACGACCGCGACTTTTGGCAAGGTGGACATGAGCGCGATCCAGGTCACGGTTGCGACGCTCAAGTGCTCGAAGCAGCTCAAGGCCGCGACGAAGTTCGCCGAGTACGTCACCTCGCCCGCGGCGCGGCAGACCTGGATCGACTTCGGCTTCTCCGCACCGCCGGACAAAGTGGGCCCGGTCAACGTGTTCGCCAAGCCCAAGGCCGGCACGGGACGCATCCTGCTGCACTGCGGCGCCGGCATTCGGCCAGCCGTGTCGAAGATCATCGACGCATTCTCCCAGGAAACCGGCATCACGGTGGAAGCCAACTATGCCGGTTCGGGCCAGCTCCTGTCGAGTATCCGCGGGAGCAATGAAGGTGACCTGTACATGCCGGGCGACATCAGCTACATCGAAGAAGCCAAGCGGCTCGGCCTGGTCGAGGAGCCACACATCGGATGCTACTTCGTGCCCACCATCCTCGTGCAGAAAGGCAACCCCAAGGGCATCAAGACGCTACAGGATCTGACCCGGCCCGGCCTCAAACTCGCGCTCGGCAACCCCCAAGCCGCCGCGATCGGCCGCAAGAGCATGAAGATCTTCAAGAAGAATGGCATCGACTTGAAGGCCGTGCAGAAGAACACCGTCTTCTCGTCTACCACGGTCAACGAACTGGGCATCCAGATCAAGACCGGCCACGCGGACGCGACGATCGTCTGGGACGCGATGGCGGCGTACTTCCGCGGCAGCGCGGACGCGGTGCCGATCCCGGCCGATCAGAACATCATCTCCACGGTCGCGGTGGCCGTGCTCAAGTGCGCCAAGAACCCCGAGGCGGCGAAGCGGTTCGCCGAGTTTGTCGCCGGCCCCAAGGGCAAAGCGATCTTCAAGGCGAACCATTACACGGTCGAGAGGCCGTAGGCCATGACTAGACAGATCGGACTGATCAGACGGATCGGACCGATCAACAGCACCCCCAGAAGCCGTGCTCTCCTCCTCCCCATCCCACCACGACTCTCCCCACCGCCTTGCGGGGCGGCCGGTGCACTCCCTTTCGGCCACAACCCTGAGCTTTGTCGGCTTCTTCATGGTGGTCGTGGTGGCGCTCGTCTGGGCGGATGTGGCCTATATCCGCGGCAAAGATCTTCGGGAAGTCCTCGCGTCCAAGCCCATCCGCGCGGCCATGTGGCTCAGCGCGGTCACGTCGTTCACCACGGTCGTGCTGTGCGTGATCTTCGCCGTTCCCATGGGCTACGCGCTCAGCCGCTACCGGTTTCCGGGGCACATGATCGTGGACACGCTCGTGGACCTGCCCATCGTGCTGCCGCCCCTCGTGATTGGCCTGTCGCTGCTCGTGTTTTTCCGCACTCCGGTGGGGCAGTGGATCCAGAACTGCGGCCTTCAGTTCGTCTACACCGTGCCTGGCATCGTGCTGTGCCAGTTCCTCGTCGCGGCGTCGTACGCGATCCGCGCCGGCAAGGCCGCGTTCGACTCGACGAGCGTAGAGCAGGAGCACTTGGCGCTGACGCTGGGATGCACCCACTGGCAGGCCTTCCGCTGGGTCGCGCTGCCCGGCGCGCGCAATGGCATTGTGGCCGGCGCGATCATGGCCTGGGCGCGCGCGGTCGGCGTGTTTGGGCCGCTCATGATCTTCTCCGGCGCGGTGCGCATGAAGACCGAGGTCATGCCCACCACGATCTACCTCGAGATGTCCATCGGCGAGATCGAGCGTGCGCTCGCGGTCGCGCTCGTCATGGTCGCCATGGCCATCGTTGCGCTCATCGGCGTGCGGCTGCTCGCGCGGGACTGGAGGTATTGGGGCGTATGATCCATGTGGACAGCCTCTCGCTGCGCGTCGGCGATTTCTCGCTCAAAGCCATCGACCTCCAGGTCGAGTCCAACGAGTACTTCGTTGTGCTGGGGCCCACGGGCTCGGGCAAGACGCTGCTGCTCAAGTGCATCTGCGGGCTCATCCGCCCGGATGCCGGGCGCATCCGCATCAACGGCCGGGACGTGACGCACTTGGAGCCGCGGCTGCGCAACGTGAGCTACGTGCCGCAGGACGCCGGCCTTTTCCCGCACATGACCGTGGAGCGAAACGTCACGTTTTCTCTGCGCGCCCGGGGAGTTCGCAAGGCACAGGCGCGGGCCGCGGTTGGCCCGATCATGGAGACGCTGCGCATTGGCCACCTCCTGGAGCGGTCGCCCGGGCACTTGAGCGGCGGGGAGCGCCAGCGCGTCGCGCTGGCGCGGGCGCTGGTGGGCGAGCCGGACCTGCTGCTGCTCGACGAGCCGGTGAGCGCGCTCGACGAGGCCACGCGCGACATGGTCTGCGCGGAGCTGCGCCGCGCGCAGCAGGAGTTGGGGGTGACGACGATCCAGGTGAGCCACAACCTGGAAGAGGCCATGGCCGTGTCGGACCGCGCCGGTGTGGTCATGGCGGGCGCACTCGTGCAGTCTGGCTCCATGTCCGAGTTGCTGCGCCAGCCCAAGACGGAATCCCTGGCGCGGTTCTTGCGAGCGGAGAACGTGTTCGCGGGGCAGGCCACGCGCAATGGCGACGGCACGTCGACCATCGACCTCGCGGGCCACGCGGTGGCCGCGGCAGGGAGCCACGAGGGAGACGTGCGCTTCATGGTGCGCCCGGAGCGGGTGCGCATTGTGGCCGCTGACGCCGCGCCCGAGTCGGCCATTGTGTCGCAACTCTACTCGATCAGCGATCGGGGCCCCTACCGCCGGCTCGTGTTC
>JAJRTI010000775.1 GCA_024278415.1 Planctomycetota bacterium
CAATGAGCAGGTTGATGAGGAAGCCGCCAAACTTCCAGAAGAACCAGAAGAAGACGATCACGAACATGGCCTTCGCTATGCGATGGCCGACGGATGAGGTGTGTTCGGACACTCAGGGGCTCCAAGGAAGGCGTGAAACGTGAAACGTGAAACGTAAGGTGCGCGGTTGGCGGCTCCTATTGCGTATTGCGTATTGCGTATTGCGTATTCGGAATCGCGATCTGAGATACGGAATACGGAATACGCACTACCGAAAGGCACACGCGGCCGGTCCGCTCCGCTTTACGCTTTACGCTTTACGTTTGACGCCCCCATGCTTCCGCTTGCGCCGCCTGCCAAAGAGGATCGGCACGGTGCGGACCATGAGGCCAAAGTCAAACATGAGACTGCGCCGTTCAATGTACTGGAGGTCGAACTCGATGTGCTCGTGGATGGGCACGTCGTGCGGCGCCTCGACCTGCCACAGGCCGGTGATGCCCTGCGGCACGCACAAGCGCCGACGCTGGACAGCGTTGTATCGCTGCACAATGTGCGGCATCTCCGGCCGCGGCCCAACAAGGCTCATGTCGCCCTTGAGCACGTTGATGAGTTGCGGCAATTCGTCGAGGCCGTGGTTGCGCAAATAGCGGCCGATCTTGGTCAGCCGCGGGTCGTGGTCGTCCCGGGGCGTTGGAGCGTACGCATTGGAATCGCACCGCATGGTGCGGAACTTGAGGATGCGGAAGCGCCGGCCATGGCGGCCGACTCGGTCATGCGCGAAGAAGATCGGCCCTGGCGACCCGTGCCGCACAGCGGCCGCAATCAACGCGAGGAGGGGCGACAACGCGACGAGCGCCACCGCGGAGATCGCCACATCCAACACGCGCTTGGCGATCTCGTAGAGCTTGGCGACGCTTGCAGTAGGCCCGTAAGGGTCTTCTGCCGCCTCTACGAACGGCGATGTGTGCGCCCACTGGGCGCCCGATCCACGCAGCGGCCCAAACAGCCACTCGCCAAGCTCCGCGGCGTTGCGACACACGTCGAAGTCGCGCTCGATCTTTCGTCGTGCCCGATCGGCACGCTCGGCTGCCGCGGCCGGGTCCGCGAGTGTGCGCTCGATCGCGTCCGCCAGCGCGTCCGCATCCCGCGGCGGCACGAGCAGGCCGGTCGCGCCATCCTCGACAACCTCTGGGATGCCTGACACGTCCGTCGCCACAACCGGCACGCGGCAGGCCATGGCCTCGAGGATCACGTTCGGAATGCCGTCCCGGTCGCCGTCGCGTGCAATCACGGACGGGCACACGAGCGCGGACGCGCGCGCGTAGTGGCCTAGCACCTCCGCTTCATCCGCCAGGCCCGCCACCTCGACGACGTCGCCGAGCGCGCGCTGCCGGATCACGGACTCGATCTGGCCGCGCAGTGGCCCGTCGCCGACAAGGCGGCAGCGGAACTCGAGGCCGCGGCGTTTCAACGCCTCGCATGCGGAGATAAGATAGCGATGTCCCTTCTTTTCCACAAGCCGGCCCACACACAGAATGAGCGGCGGGGTGTCCTTGAGACGCTTGGGAGCCCGATATGAGTCCAGCGGCAGGCCGTGGTAGTTGAGCCGCAGTTTCCCCGAGGCCCAGGGCGCAAGCCTCCGCAGGGTTTCGCGGTTGTATCGCGTGCAAGTGACGACCCGATCCGCCGCGGCGATGTTCTCCCGCAGCATGGTGCGCTCGGCGTAGATGTCCCACGCGTGTGCGGTGAAGCTGAACGCCGCGCCAGACAGCCGCGCCGCGACGTTGGCGACGATGGCCGGCACGTACGCGAAGTGTGCGTGGATGCGGCCCACCCCCTCGTGCTGTGCCGCCCACGCAAAGTAGGCCGCGGCCGGGAAGTTGTGCGCGGCCGCGAGCAGCACGCGCGGCCGCAGCAGACATCCCATGAGCACTTGCAGCGCGGCCAGCACGTAGGCGCCCGGCCGGTGCGTAAGCCAGTGCAACTGTGCGAGCCACAGATCGGGCCAAGCGAGGCTTGGCCGGTAGTAGGTGCGCCAACTCCCGATCCCCCCGGCCTCAGCGCCTTTGCCTTTGCGCAATGCGAAGACCACCGCGTCGAGCCCTTGGGAGGCAAGCGCCGCCAGTTCGCGGCGGATGAACGTCTCTCCGCGGACCGGGAACTCGGCTAGCACAAAGGCCACGCGCATGGGGTACGCACTCTCCTCCAACATAGACCGGCGTTGCTTTCCCTAAGTGGCAAGGCCCGAAACGGCCCCATTCTACCACAAAACGGCCATCGCCGTTCGCGCCCGCTGTCTCTCGGCGCAAGGCGCCGCCGCTTGACTCGCTTCCTGGAATCGTCGTAACATCTCGACTTCTCAGGCAACTGCGCCGCCCTGCACGCGTCAGCAACTCGCGCTGGACGGCTACGTCCAGCGCATCGGGTACGCCAGACCGGTCGCCACGGCAGCGGACGTGGCCGTTCGCCGCGAGTGACTTGAACACCAAATGCAAGGCGTGCCCTGCGATCGTGGCGCAAAGACGCCACACCCTGTCATTCGGAGTGGAACGAAGTGGAGCGAGGAATCTCAACCTATTGAAGCGTGAGGTTTTTCGCTGGGCGTAGAATGACAGCCTTTCTTGAGGCTTCATACGTTCGACATGCTGCATTCGGCTGAAGTCTGATGTCGAGAGAGCATGCATTGGAAACCGCTGCTCTTTACCCACATCTCCAAACTCTTGCAAGGTCGCTCTCGTGCGGCCTCCCGGACCCCAAGGGGGTCCCGTATGATAGCCCAGGGTTGCGGCCGCAGGCCGCTACCCTGGGAACAAGGCGCCCAAACCCACCATTC
>JAJRTI010000776.1 GCA_024278415.1 Planctomycetota bacterium
GCACCATTCCGCGTGGTACGCGTCGGAGAAGAAGGCGATGATCTTGTTGCTCGGCACGATGTCGAAGCGGCATTCGATGCTCTCTTGGATGAATCGCGGGTAGAGCGTGTGCCACCAGTAGCCCGCGACGCTGACGTTGGGGAAGTGCTTGGCGATGATGCAGATGTCCTGGGTGTGGACGGCCGCGGCCGTCGTGAGGTCGAAGCGGATGTCGGGGTACGCGCCGAAGATCTTGCATAGCTCGCGGCCGAAGAGGCCCGAGCCGATGCTGATCGAGCGGTGAGGGAGCTTGACCTCCGCGCCCATGAAGATCTGCACGCGCCTCGGGCCGGCCTCACGCAAGAGGTCCAGCGCGTGCGCCAACGCGTGGGACACGAACACGTCGCGGTCCAGCTCGCCCGCGTCCCGCGTGCGCAGACGAGTGACCGCGTGCTCGAGCCACGACGCGTCGATCTGCCTCACGATGAAGTCCGGCGGCAGCCAGATCGTGAGCGCGAGGACTCCCCGGTCGAGATGCCGCTTGACCACCGTGTCCACCGCAGTGTGCAGCGTGCCGACGTCGCGGATCTCACATCCCGCCAACCGCTCCACTCGCTCGAACGCGGCGTGGAGGTCGAGCGCCTTGTCCTGGAGGCAGAACGGGCTGAAGCACTCGGACATGAGCGAGAAGCCCGTTCGTGGCTCAGCCGTGTCCACATGCTCGACGGTCGTCGAATGCGCGATGCGACACCGTTCGCGCAGGACCGTCTCAGACCATCTCGGGTCCGCGGCGTGGCTCGCCGCGCGCTCCCATGCTTCATCCAGATTCGTCTCGTCGATCCATCCCCCATCGAGCCCATAGAGATCGCGCAGGATCGTGCGAAGGAAGCCGCCGGCCGTTGTGTTGCGGATACGCTCCAGATAGGGCAACGCGTTGCGCACGCGCACCTTCGGGTCGATCCCAGGATCAACGACCTCGTGCGGCGCCTCATCTTTCCAGATCGCATCTGGCGGCAGCCCGGCCGAGATCAGCTCCGTGCCCAGGTGGTGGTACAGCACCACGTCGGCCAAGCTGTCCGCGTGAGGCTTGCGCGTTCGCATGTGCGTGTGCACATCGATCACGGGAATCGCGCCGATTTCCGGTTCGAGTCGATTACGCAGGTCGTTGGAGTCTGTCACGGTGTCCTCCTATTCTCGTTCGGGCGTCTGTGATCGCGGGTGGTCGCTTGCGGTCTCGTACCAGAGCACGCGGTCGGTCGAGATCCCCGTCTCGACTCGTTGGGCGTTGAAAGGAGGCCATCATTGAGGGGGCTGAAGACATAGCGACTACCCCCTATTCCCATCCCTATTCCTCAAGCCGCTGTCGGCTCGTTCATGTCCACGATGTTGAGCTTCGTGTGCTTGGCGATGTAGTCGAAGTCGCGATCGTCGTGCAGCCGGGACAGATCGTGCTCAATGGCGACCGACGCCATCATGCAGTCGACGGGCTTGCGGATCGTGACTCCGTTCTTGCGGAGAGATCGGTAGATCTCGGCAGCACCCACAAACGTGGCCTGTCGCATGGGCAGGAAGATCAGCGCGCTCAGGTAGTCCTTCGTCTTTCGGTAGTCGGCGTCAGATCGGATGCCTTGGAGCACTTCTGCCGGGATGACGCCGCACAAGCACAGGTCTTCAGCGTTGACGATCAACTGCTGAAGCGCGGCCACATGCGGCTCCGGTCGGTCGCCGAAGAAGTCAATCCACGCGGTCGTGTCGACAAGCACCATCAGACACGCGCCTCTCGCCAGGCGCCCAGATCCCCTTCCCACTTGACGGAGCCCTTCAGATCGAGCAAGCGCTTCTGTCGGCCGCGTCGGAGTACTTCATGCAGGGCGTAGTCGATCAGGGCTCGCCGCGTCTTGATGCCAGTCAGCTTCTGGCATTTCTCGACGAGTTCGTCGTCGAGCACGACATTTGTTCTTCCCATCACAATCACCTCATGTGTATCGTTTCAGCCATATGCAACAACAGAACGCCCCCACGGTGCTCGTCACCGTGGAGCGAGCGCGGCGGAGGCGCCTTCCTATCCACACACATGATGCGCCGCTAAAACGCGTATTGCAAGGGGGGGGGCGCAGTACGTATCGTCAACGGCCAAGCGTTGCAGCACGGGCAGCGCCCATCAAGCGCGATGCGCTGCTCGGCCAAATCCCTTTGATTGCGCAGATCGGAGGAGATGGCCTCTTGTCCTATCTGCGTGATCTGTGGGCATCTGCGGACATCTGTGTTTCCCCTCGCCGAGGAAGACCGCGTCGCTTTTGCCGCGGTGTGGAGACCTGGTCTTGGAGCAAACCCGCCTTGGCGCGATAGAAGGCCATCCGTTCCCCCGGGCTCTTGCCGCACAACTGGTCGCAGTGCGCATCGCGAATACGCCGTACCATCTCGGCGGCCTTAATGGATGTCTTCTTCATCGCTTGCGACCTCTCGTGGCAAGTAGATCGCCCACGGCTTACAGCCTCGCTCCATGTTGACGGCTGTAATGAGGCAGACGTTGGCACTCTTGCAGCGGTGCGCGCCAGCGACGAGCGCGAGCGAGCATCGGCACGCGTTTACTCGGCAGCAGTGCAGCGCTCACGATGCCTTCCGCTCCGCCGGGACCTTACGCGGTGGAAGCCGCACGGCTTTCCTGCCACTTTGCACCTGCCGGGCCTTTGCGGCCTCAGCAATCTTGCGGATGTCGTCACCTGATGCTTTCGACAGCGCCTCACGGATTGCATGAATCTCTTCAATGATCGGATCGGGCTTCATCCCAGCTACTCCTTCGGCAACTCAAGTGGCGTGCAGATTATGGGTGGCTCAAAGCCCATCGCACGACACAGATATTCAATTCTGCCACGTAGCAAGGCGTTGGCGATGTGCTTGCAGTTCCAGGTCAGCAGGTAGTCCATGCCGTGCACTGTCGCCGTCGCCACGTGAAGCGCATCGACGCGCGCCTTCGCGGGCAGGCCACCGCCAGCAACCAGGTTCTCGGCCAATATGATTGCGTCTTCCGTGACTTCGAGGAGTGCGACTTCCTGAAGTGCAGCCAGCCGACTGGTAGCCGCATCCACGTCTCCGGCAGCCGCTTCATCGAGAACGAATTGCGAGGTAAACAGGTCAAAGGTCTCGCGCTCGGCCCACCAATCGCGGGTCACCTGTTGGTGTGCGGCACGGACAAGGTCGCGGCTTGGCCTCGCGGTCAAATAACTGACGACCGAGGTCTCGATGTACGTCTTGGGC
Source organism: Planctomycetota bacterium (assembly GCA_024278415.1). Next base: position 3,238 of record JAJRTI010000776.1, read on the forward strand.
TTCGTCGACATTGACCTATTCTACCACAAAAGCCTGCCGGACTCAGAGATGACGGGCTTGAGTCGGCCCGCGCGGAAGTCCTCGATTAGCGCGTTTGACCAA
>JAJRTI010000777.1 GCA_024278415.1 Planctomycetota bacterium
GCCGGCCGAGACATGAGCGTCTCGCGAGTCGTCTTCAACTCGCTTCGCGTCATGGCCACGCTTGGCGTCATCGGCCAAGCCGCGGGCGCGGCTGCGGCGCGGTCCGCACTCGATCAGCGCGATCCCGCGGACCTGACGCCGGAGGACATCCACGCGATCCAGCAAGCCATTCTGCGAGAAGATGCGTATATCCCCTGTGTGGCCAACAGTGACCCACAGGACTTGGCCCGGAGCGCCACGGTGACCGCATCGAGCGAGGGCGGCCTGCCGGGTGCGAACCCCCATGAGCGGCAGTCGCTTGCCTGTCCGCTCGCGCAGCTTGTGCCGGTGAGCGGCGACAAGGTGCACGCGGTCGAGGTGTATCTCAAAAACACCACCGCGGACCGCGTGCCGCTGACTGCCAAGCTGATCGCCGCGAGCGACGTGTGGGACGTGGCCGCGCTCGACCAAGGCGCGGCCGGCGCCACAACCGAAGCCGAGTTGACTCCGCACGAGGGGCGGTGGCTGGACTTCGTGTTCGACTTGGACGTGCCGAACGCGCAGCGGCTTTTCTGGTTCCAAATCGACGCTGCGCCGGGCGTCGAGTGGGCCTTTGCCAAACCGAGCGCGCCCTGCCTGGCTTGCGCGCAAAAGTGTGAAACGCGTTGGTGGTGGGCCCCGCGGCTGTTCAGTATGTTCCCGACGCTCGCGGTTCGCACCGACCCGGAAACGAAGCCCTATGGCCCGGCGAACGTTGTCAATGGCGTGGCGCGGCCCGAGGCGTGGACGAACATGTGGATGTCCGGCAGCGACGGCCTGCCGCAATGGCTCGACTTGACGTTGCCCGAGCCGGCGCAGATTGCTGAGGTGCACCTTGCGTTCGACACAAACGTGAGCCGCGCTCCGTTTCAGATGAAGCCCGGCCAGTTCCGTTCTCGCGAATGCGCGAAGGACTACACGGTGCTCGTGGAGACGGCCGGCGGCTGGGAGCCGGCCGTCGAAGCCAAGGACAACTACCAACGCCGGCGCAAGCACGGCTTCGACCCTGTCACAACGCAGCGCGTGCGCGTGCGGATTGACGCGACCAACGGCGGAGCCGAGGCCCGCGTCTATGAAATGCGGTTGTACGGGCCTTGATTCCCGACGTATTGGCGTATCGGCGACACCCATAACCGTGCGGGCGGCGAAGTCCGCTGGCGAGCCCGCTTGGAAACGGAGGAGATGGCGCAGCGAGTGTGCGCGTTGGTCGCGGACGAGCCCGACCACCTCGTGCAGACCTGTCTGCCGGCTGACGCGTCTGGGCGCGGGTGACGTTGGGTGGAGAGCGCAAGGTGGATGTGGCTAAGGAGTTTGGGTATGGTGATGGCCGCGGCGTGCTCCAAGTGGCGAAACGACTGGAGCGAGCCGCGTTAGACGATCGAGCCTTGGAGCGGAAGTTGGACAAGTTGAGGAAGGGGTTGTCAAGTGTGGAGATGTGCCCCCCCCCCCGATGCGCGTATCGTAAAACTCTTGCGCATTTTTCTCTTGACACAAAGCACGCCTCATCCCATAATGCACGTCACGATGTGGCTTGATCGACCATCGTGTTCGGAAGCGGCACAAGAGGGATTTGACATGCAGCATGTGAAACGCGACATGGATGGAATTTTGCAGGCGGCCGAGACCGTACTGGCCCGGTTCTTGCGGGGGGGGCAGCCGCATGTGCCAGCATGCGGGATTTGGGGCAGGTTGAGCCTGTAGCCGCATGCGCCAGCATGCGGGCATTCCGATGCCTCGCGTGCATCATCGCCACCGCGCTATGCGCCAGCGCGACCCACGCGGGTTCTCCTCTGCTGTCGGGCATGGCCGCGCTCAAGGCCGGGCGATTCGAGCAGGCCGTGACTCACCTCGACAAGGCGGCAAAGGCCGACCCTAAGAACGCGCAGGCCAAACGCTTCCTGGCCAAGGCGTACGAGGGCGCATGGGACTGGGGGGCCGCGGCAACCGTGTGCCGCGATCTTGCGCGGTTCGGCTTGGCCGACGCCGCGGCGATCCGACAGCACGCGGCGTGGCTGGCGGCATTTGGCGACTTGATTTATGAGACGCACGATGGGGTTTCAAGCCAAGAGGAAGCGCAACTCAAGGCCATAGCCGCGGACCCGTATGCACATGGATTCCTGAAGTTCGCGGCGAGCGAAGCCCTGGGCAAGCACTACTACTCCGCCGGTCGGCACAAGGACGCGGAGCGCTACTACGATGCCCTATCGAAAGCGCCAGAGAGCTTCCGAACGGGCCGGTACTACGCGGACCGAGCGGACTTGTTCATAAAGTCCAAGCGCTTCGCCGACGCGGAGCGCTTGCTGCATCGCCTCGCCGCGCGGCCCAAGGGGGCCATGTTCAACACGGGCCACGCGCTCGCCCGGTGCTACGGGGAATGGGCCAAGGCGGAGTCGGCGAAGGCGAAGCCGAACTGGGCTCAAGTCGTGAGGCTGCTCACGCGGGCGCGGCAGCAGGAAGCCCACGCGTACCTATGGGACTACGTGGCCGCGTGCGAACGCACGAAGCGCTTCACGGCAGCGGCGCGGGCTCTGGACGCCGCGCTCGCCGCGCCGGCGAAGGACGCGTCGGCCGCGGCCGGCATGGCCGCGTGGCCGACGCGGGAGGAACTGTGCGCGCGCAAGGCGTCGCTCTGCCTCACCTGGGCCGAATACTGCAAACGCCGCAAGCAGTTCGACAAGGTGGCCGAGCTGTATCGCATGGCCAAAGATCTCGACCCCAACGCAACGCCTGGCGTTTCCGCGGAAACGCTGGCCAAAGATAGCGAGGACGCGGCGCGGGCGCTGCTGGAAGAAGCCAAGCAAGTGATGAACGTGGTGCGCAACTGCCGGCTGGCCCTGCTCAAGTTCCAGACCATCGTCCTCAACTTCCCAGACACGTCCGCGGCGGTGGATGCCGAGTTCCAGGCCGCCTACTGCTATCGCCGCATCGGCAAGCCGGAGCGCGCGTTGCGCCTCTTTGGCGAGTTTGCAAAGCAGCATCCCAACCATCCGCTCATGCCCGAGGCGCTGCTGCGCCGCATCTACATCCTCGCCGACCGCGGCCGGCATCCCAAGCAGGCCATTGCGGAATGCAACGCGCTCATGGCGCGCGACCCCGGATGCAAGCAAGCGGCCGAAGCCTCTTACCTGCGCGGGATGTACTACGCGCTCATGCTCAAGGACAACCCAGCCGCGCTCAAGTGTTTCCGCCAAACGCAGAGCCTCTACCCCCAGAGCACGTGGGCCACGCATTGGGCCCACAAGCGCATCCAGCAGCTTCAGCAATGAACATCCTTCACGCCAATCAAGCAAGTCCAGGCGCGGCCGCCACGCGGTACGTGGTTGGCGCGTGCGGTAGCCGCATGCGCCAGCATGCGGGCGTTCTGCGCGGGGCTCGTAGCCGCATGCGCCAGCGTGCGGGAGTGTTGGCAGAGACCCGTAACCGCACGCGCCAGCATGCGGCGGCGCGTCTCGTTTCTTCGCACGCGCACGCTAAACACGTACGTCGCGCCTGCGCCCCGTGGCTAGCATGGCTGTGTCTGGCCGCGGCCGGGCCCGCGCTCGCCGCGAAGCCGGCCTTGCAGCTTGGCTTGGAGGCCATGCGCGCGGGGAGGTTCGACGAGGCCTGCCTCTACCTCGGCGAGGCGATGAAGGAACA
>JAJRTI010000778.1 GCA_024278415.1 Planctomycetota bacterium
GGCAGCGCGCGCATGTCTACGCGAACGCAAATTCGCGCAAGCCGCGCGCATGCAGCAAAAGCGCCGTCGCCGCCCGCCTTGCGGCGGGCTCTGCCGGCGCACTCCAAAAAGGCGCGCCGCGCGTGCCGTTTCGGTTGCGGGCGAAGCCCGCTTTAGGCGAAGTACAGCGGCATCGCGCTCAGGCGCCGGGTTTCGCGTGGCTGCTCCGAAACGAAGCCGGATCCGCAGGGTCAGTAGCAGGTGCGCTTGACCGCGCGGGGTTGCACGGCCGCGCGGCCACTCATCGCTTCGGCACTCCCTTGATGCGATACACGCGCGACTCCATAGCCGCGAACGCGGCCTCGAGCTTGCCGTCCACAATCGCCGCGCGTCCGCCGGTGAACATGACCTCCGCGCCCCCGGCCTGCACCCCCGGCACTTCAATGACCGTCTTGGTGGGCTTGCGCTCGTAGTTGCACGCGATCACGTACGTGTCGCGGCCATCGCTCTTGATCATGGCCGCGACGTGGTTCTCCGAGTGGAACGTCTCCGGCGTGTCCGCGGTTAGCACCGGCATGAGTTGGTTCAGCTCGCCCACGACCTTCGTCAACTCCTCCCACAGCTTCACCCGCGGCAGCAGGCCGCGGTTCCACTCGTCCCGAATCAGCCGGGACAGGGACCAGTAGAGCACGCCGCGCGCGCCGGACGCGACCGCGGTGTACGTTGCGCATCGCAGCTCCGCGCCGGTGGGCAGGCGCTTCCACTCGTCTGGGATCTCATAGCCCTTCTCCTTGGACACGCTGAAGTCGAAGATCTGGCCCACGTACCAGAACGGCTTCTTGCCGGCCGACGCCTTGCGCCAGCCGTCGGTGAAGACCTTGACCCCGCGGAAGCCGGTGCCGGAGAAGTTCGCCGGCGGGATGGGCGGCACGCAGTAGTAATCCGCCTGCATCACGTCGACCGTGGGCTCGAACAGCTTGTTGTCGGCGAAGTGGCACACCACCGCGGTCACCGGGTGCCGCGGGTCGTGCTCCTTGATCAGCTTGTACGCCGCGGGCATGTAGTCCTTGCCGCGGTTGCCCGGCTTGTCCCAACTCGGCTCGTCCATGATGTGCCACGCGAGGAGCGCGGGGTGGTCGCGATACTTCTCGATGCGCTTGATCGACGCGGCGAAATCCATGTTCTTCACGTCCGGCCGGTAGAGCCCGACCAGCGCCTTGAGTCCGTTCGCGTGCGCGGCGTCGAGCCATGCCTTGCCGCCGTCGTGGTGGCGCTTGCCCTCCCACGAGTACGAATGCACGGTGTTGAACCCAGCCTCCGCGAGCAGCGGCAGATCGACCACGCCGCCGGCGGAGTACACGCCGATGACGAACAGCGGCTTGCCGTCCACGACGATGCACTTGTCGCCCACGACTTTAACCTCGCTCGGCCGTGCCACTTGCCCAGCACAGGCGAGGGCGGCGAACAGTGTGCAGTAATGGAGGTGTTTCATGGCTTCGATGCTCCCTGAGTTCGCGCTGCTTCCACCAGCCCCTCGAACAGCCGCAGGTGCACGGGCTCGTCGATGAGCCGCTCCGGGTGCCATTGGATTGCGAGCACGAATCGGTGCGCGGGGCTTTCGGCCGCCTCGATGACGCCGTCTTGCGCCCACGCGACGATTTCCATGGCCGGCCCCGGGTCGTCGATGGCTTGATGGTGGGAGCTGTTCGTGTTGAGTGCGGTGCAGCCGAGCACGCGGCTGAGTGTCGAGCCTTTCTTCACGGACACGTCGTGCCGCGGGCTGGGCTTGCCGCTATGTTGGAGTTCATCGCTCACGTCCGGCACGTGCTGGACGAGCGTGCCCCCGGCCGCGACCGCGGCCTCCTGGCATCCGAGGCAGATGCCCATGAGCGGCAGATACCGTTGTATCGCCGCGCGGGCGAGTGCGAGGTCGAAGTCCTCGCGCTGTTTCGCCAAGGGCACCGTCTTCTCGTGCTTCGCCGCGCCATAGACCGCGGGGTCGATGTCGGGCCCGCCAACGAGCAGCACGCCATCGAGCACGTCAAGCAGCGCGGGGATGTCCTCGTGCTGCGTCCACGGCGGCAGCAGTAATGGCAGCCCGCCCGCGGCTTGGACGCTGTCCACGTACGCGTTGCCGATGCTGGCCGTGGAGGAATCCGTGTCCTGCTTCAGCGAGCAGGTGATGCCGATGATGGGCTTGGGCACGATGCGTTCACCTTGTCAGCAACTTGCCGGCCATGGCGCCGGTGAGCCGGCCGTCCTTGATGGCGACCGCGCCGTTCACGAGCACGTAGTCGATGCCAGTCGAGTACTGGTGAGGGTCCGTGAAGGTGGCGCGGTCGGACACGGTATCCGGGTCGAACACGACCACGTCCGCGCAGCCGCCCGGGGCCAGCCGCCCGCGGTCGGCGAAGCCGAGGCGCTGGGCCGGCAGCGAGGTCATGTGCCGGATGCACTCTTCGAGCGTGAAGACCCGTTCCTCGCGGCAGTATTTGCCGAGCGCGCGGCAGAAGGCGCCGTAGCCGCGGGGGTGTGGCTTGCCCTCGGCGAGCCGGCCCGCGAGCGACTTGGCGCCGGCGTCGGACGCGATCATCACGAAGGGCCAACTCAGCACGCGCTTGAGATTGTCCTCGCACATGCCGAATTGCACGATCTGCACGCTGCACTTCTCCGCGAGCAGCAGGTCCATGGTGAACTCGACGCCCGGCTTCCCGGCGTCCGCGGCCAGTGCCGCCACGGACTTGCCCTCCATGTGCTTATGGCCGGCCTGGCTGACGCCGGCGATCACGATCGACTCCCAGTACTTCCCGTCGCGCTCGGCGTTGGCCTCGTCCGCGATGCGTTGCCGCGTCTTGGCGTCGCGCATGCGGTCCATGGCCGCGTTGTGCCCGCCGTCGTGCACCCACTGGGGCACACAGGTGCTGAGGCCGGTGGACGAGGCGATGTACGTGTAGCGGTCGCAGAGCACGTCTTGGCCGGCGTCGATGGCCTCGCGCAGCGTGCGGCCGAGCCAGTCGATCTTGTGCCAGTTGCGCCGGCCCGACGTCTTGAGGTGGGCGATCTGCACGGGGATGCCGGTGCGCCGGCCGATGTCGAGCGCCTCGGTGATGGCCTTCTCGAGCGAGTCGCCCTCCCCGCGAATATGGGTCGCGTAGTATCCGCCCTTGTCCGCGGCGACTTGGCACAGTTCGACCAACTCCTCCGTGGGCGTGTAGCAGCCGGGCGGGTAGATGAGGCCGCTGGAGATGCCCAGCGCACCCTGGTCCATGGCCTTGGCCACCTCGTGCTTCATGCGCGCCAGTTCGTCGTCCGTCGCCGGGCGATCCTCGTAGCCCATGATGCAGGCGCGGATGGTGCCCTGGCCCACGACGAACGCGCGGTTGTTGAGCTTGGGCGCGGCGCGGTAGTGTTCGAAGTAGCCGGCCGCGTCGGTCCAGTCCACCTTATGGCCTGCCTTGGCGAACGTCTCAGCCCGGCGCTCGCGCACGTCGCCCCACATGGGGAACTGGCTGAAACCGCAGTTGCCGGAGACTTCGGTCGTGACGCCATCGAAGAGCTTGCTTGCCGCGAAGGGGTCCAAGAGCGGCGTGGCGTCGCTGTGGGTGTGGATGTCGATGAAGCCCGGCGCCACGACGCGGCCGGCCGCGTCGATGACGCTCCTCGCGGCGCTGCGCTCGACTTGCCCCACGGCCGCGACCTTGTCCCCTTTGATCCCCACGTCCGCCCGGCGCAGCCCCGCGCCCGTGCCGTCGGCGACGCGGCCGTTGGTGATAACAAGGTCCAGCGTGCTCATGGCGCGGCGATCCCACAAACAGAAAAAGCCACGCTTGCACGGGCGTGTCAAGCGTGGCTCAATATTCCTCTGGCCGTGATGCCCTGGGTCTACTTGAAGGCCTGTTCCTTGTCGACCAACTGGCTGGGCTCATCCCACGCCATGAAGTGGTCGATGTCTCGGTGCAGGTTGTGCAAGTCTTGTCGCATGGTAGCGTAGTGCTGGCGGTTGTGGTCTCGGTCTTGTACGAGGCAGCCGGGCAGCACGCCCAGCATGGCGACGAGGGCGGCGAGCGCGATGAGTCGATACATGGGTGAACCTCCAGTCACAGCAGCCCCGGTCCTGGCGTGTGCGGCCGGACAGGCTGGCATATGTCGCTTCTCGGTAGCAAGTAGCGATGGGCAGTATAACAGCACGCCGTGGGCGAGTCAACAACTTCTTGGCGCCGATATTCGCCGGTCCCAGCGTGTAACCCATCTGGGGCCGGCGCTGTAACTAACCCGTAGCGAGCGGCCACCACCATTACGAACGGTGCGCCGCGGCGTAACAGCAGCTTCTCTTGGGAGGATATGACATGTCCAGGCTTCTGCTCGTCCTCGCGGCCTCTCTTCTGGCTGCGCCTCTGTCCGCCCGCGAAGCGAGTTGGGAAGACCAACTCAAGGAGATGCAGCACCTCATCATGCAGATCTCCGCCATCAACGCGGTGAATGCCATGAATCTGACGCCGGAACAGGCGGCGAAGCTCCGCGGCCTGGCCCGGCGCGTCGAGTCGGCGGGCGCGTGGCGGCTCAAGCCAGGGGCCAAGCTCGGGCCGCGCCTGGAGACGGTGAGGCTGACCTATGCCGACTTGCGTCGGGTGCTCATCGCGGGCGAAACCGTGTCGCCCGCGCTCAAACGCCGCGTGGGCAAGGCCCGCATCTTGGAGGCGCAGGTCATTCGGGAGTCCATGGCCGGCGAGCCCAAGGGCCGGGAGCGGACCGGCGAGTGCACGCGCTGCCACGTGCGGCCCGGCGGGGGCGATGTGAACTCACCGGCCGCGAACAAGCGCCTCAAACGCCTGCGCAACACAAACGAGCGCGGCACGTTTATGGCCCACCTCCACGGCCTGTTCGGCAAGGGAGGCGCGGTTGCGCTGGCCCAGGCCGCGTCGAAGATCGACGCGATGCTCTCGCCCGGCCAGAGGGACGTGATCCAGACGTTCTCCTGCTGCCTGATCCCGCCGGAGAACTTGAGCGATCCGGTGCGAGCTGGGCAGGCGGAAGTGTCCGAGCGGTCGCTGAAGCTCTTGCGGTCGGTGCGCCAGGCCACGCCCGGCGCGTGGGCATGGATGAAGCCCATGGTGCTCTCCCGAATCTACGTCGGCCAGAAGGCGATGAAGCCGGCCATCAGCGACCAGGAGCTGGCTCAAACACAGCGGCATGTCGCGGCGGTCCTCGAAAAGGCCAGGGCGATGTCCGAAGTCGATTTCGAGATGGAGAAGGCGAACCTTTGCCGGGAGCTGAAGTTCGCCCCTTCGCCGGATGCCCGGTCCGAGCGCACCCGCCGGTTCATGGCCGCGATGTTACTGCTCGTGCCAGGCATGGACGATGTGTACACGGAGATTATCAGGCGAGCGGGGCGCCGAGCGGGCTAGCGGGGCGCCCATTCTGCATCCGTGGGATCCCTCCGATCTCTTGGGCTGTGGCCAGAGGCTGCGCGGGGCCACTCCTGCAACAGGGGCTTTGCCGGGCGTGGTGCACCGGGCATCCGCCTTGCCCCCCCCCTGCCGCCAGCTATAATGCCGCTTGAAGTCGCCCTGACATCCCCGTGCCCAAGGAGGCGCCCATGCCCTCGCTCGAACAGCAAGTGGAAGCGGCTATAGCGGAGCACCTGGCCAAGATTAGCAACTGTCTCGATGGGTATGTGCAACTAGTCGATGCCTATCTCAGCGGCGACGGGGCCCAGGCCGAGACCCTATGGGAGGACGTGGATCGGCTCGAGCACGAGGCGGACATACAGCGCCGCGAGGTCGCGCGGCTCCTGTACGAAGGCGCGTTCATGCCGCTGACGCGGGAGGACTTCATGGGGTTTGTCGAGGCGGCGGACAAGATCGCGAACGCGGCCGAAGCCGCCACCGACACGCTCACGCTGACCCGGCCCCGTATCCCCGATGCGTTCAAACCGCGCGTGCGGGAACTGGTTGCGCAGTCGGTCTCGATGATGCCGGCGCTCGCTGATGCGGCCGCCTGTGTGTTCACCGACTTCGAGCGAGCCATCAAGCAGACCAGGACCGTCGATGAAGGCGAAGACGTGTCCGACCAAATCGAGTGGCACTTGGTCCGCGACGTGTTCGCGTCGGACATTGAACTCGCCCACAAGCTCCAGCTTCGCCAAGTCATCGAGGAGTTCGGCAAGATCGCCGACCGGATCGAGAACGCCGCCGACCGCCTCGAGACGCTCGTGGTGAAGAAGCAGTTCTGAGCCCTGCCGCATGTATCCCATCATCGCACTCACGCCGTCGTTCTACCTCGGGTGGGGCTTGGGCAGCAATGACGCCGCAAACGTGTTCGGCGTCAACGTCGCGTCGGGCGCGATCTCGTATCGCCGGGCCGCGCTGCTCGCGTCCGTCTTCGTCGTGCTGGGCGCGGTGCTCGAGGGCGAAAAGTGCTTCGACACGGTGGGCAAGATGGCGACGCTCGACGCCACGTCCGTCTTCATCACCACGCTCACGGCCGCGCTGGTCGTGAACTTTATGACCTTCCTTCGCCTGCCCGTGTCCACCTCGCAAGCCATCATGGGCGCGGTTGTCGGTGCGGGGCTGTGCATTGGCAATGGCAAAGACGTGGACTTGGCCAGCTTCGGCAAGGTCGTCGTCTGTTGGATCTTCACGCCCCTTGGCGGGGCCGTGGCGGCCGCGGTCTGCTACAAGATCTTGGCGGTCCTTTGCCGGCCGCTGGCCAAGAACGTCTACACGTTCCAACGCGTCTGCTTCGTGGGCGCCACGGTCACCGCCTGCTACGCGGCGTACAACCTGGGCGCGAACAACGTGGCCAATGTGACCGGCACGGCCGTGGGCGCGGGGCTGCTCGATCGCCCAACGGCCGCGCTCGTCGGCGCGCTCTGCATCGTGGTCGGCATCGTGACCTACGGCGAAAGGGTCACCGAGACTGTGGGCAAAGGCATCGCGCCGCTCGATCCCTTCTCCGCGTGGGTGGTCGTGCTGAGCCAAGCCGCGGTGCTGCACGTGTTCACGCAGATCGGCGTGCCGGTCTCATCGTCGCAGGCCGTCGTGGGCGCGGTCGCGGGAGTGGGCATGATCCAGCGCGACCGCTCGGTGAATGGCCGCATGCTCATGCACATCGGCATGGGGTGGGTGGCGACCGTACTGGTCAGCGCGGCCGCGGCGTACGGGATCGAGTACCTGGCCGTGTGCGCGGGATGGAGGTGAACGCGGTGGCCGGCCAGGAGAGGCTCACGTTCCCCAAGCGCTTGCGCCTGCTCAAGCGCGGGCAGTTCGGCCGCGTCTTCGACCTGGGCCGGGGCGTGCACGCAAAGCGGCTCCTGGCCCGCGTCGTGCCCAACGGCGAGGGCCGGCCGCGGCTCGCGTTCGTGACGCCCCGGGGCTTGGGATGCCACGCGAAGCGCAACCGCGTGGAGCGCGTCATGCGCGAGGCCTACCGCGTCAACCAGCACATGCTCTCGGCCGGCGTGGACGTCGTCGTCATGCCGAAACGCCAATGGACCGACTACCGCCTCGCGGCCGCAGAGCCTTCGATGAAATCCCTGCTCAGCACGATCGAGCGCCAGTTTGGGCCGGCATCATGCTCAAGTGGCTCATCATAGGCCCCGTGCGGCTCTACCAGATCTGCATCTCGCCGCTGCTGCCCGACACGTGCCGGTTCGAGCCCAGTTGCTCCCAATACTTCATCGAGGCCGTTGAGAAGCGCGGCCTCATCGTGGGCACGTTGAAGGGATGCTGGCGCGTGCTCCGCTGCAACCCCTTCTGCAAGGGCGGATACGATCCGGTGGAGTGATACGTCAGGCGTAACATTGCAGCCGGGTGCAACAGGGATAGCGCCCCCACCGACGCGGGGGCGGTGGGGAGCCGGAGCGGAGGGCTCCTGGTGGCGCTGAGGCTAACACCCCTCGCGCAGGGCAGATACGAAGGACGCAGAGAGGCTGTCCGTGCCAGCCCGTTGCCCGTAAAGCAGGATCGCTTCGCGACGCCCCGCTACGCGGTCGCAGCCTTCTCCGTCACCGTGTCCCAAGATACCTCCCCGAACTCCACGCCAATCTCGAAGCGTGATGTGACCTTGCTGCGCCGGCACCACATGATGTGCCCGTCTGCCACGATCGGCGCGGGGAACGCGTCCGACGTCAACTCCACCGTGAGGTGGCCTCCTAGCTGAAACTCCCGGTCCACCTCAAAACAGATGCCGCCTCGGCTGACGTTTACCAGACGCCCTGGCACGAAGCCATCGCCGGACGTCGACTCATCAGGATCCTTGTAGCGCAACGTCCAGTTGGTGACGACCCAGCGGGGATATCGACGTTTTACGCGCATCGCGACTGCGCCTCCAACGAATAGGGAACCCTTGTCGGTGTTGGAACTCTCTCCGCGCCGCAATTATCAGTATAGCCGTGCAAGGCGTGAAGTCAAGCAGCGAAATGCTCATACGTGCCAAATGTACAGGTCGCGCTCCGGCAGCGGCAGCGGGATCTTTGCGCCGTCTCGGATGTGGCTCTCAGCCGCAGCCAGGCAGCACTCGGTCGCCGCGTGGGCGATGGCCACGTCGCCTAGCGGCGGCCGGCCTTGCTCGTGCGCCTCGACCAGATCCTCCAGCAGATAGAGCGTGCCGCTCTGGGCCACCTCGGGCATGGGGAACGGCTCGTCCTTGAGCACGCGCCGGCGTTCGTTGAGCGCGTGGCTCTTGCGTAGGGCGAAGTTGGCGCCGTTGTTCATGGCGCGCAGCGCGCCTTCCGTGCCGATCACCTCGAACTCCCAGTTGCCGTAAGGCACGGTCCAGGCTTCCATGCCGCCCTCGAATTCAATGTGGTAGAGCGCGGCGGGATCCTTGTCGAGCCGGCGGTTCTCGATCGTCAGATCGTCGGGCCTGAGCCGCCCCTCCACGCGCAGCGGCTTCGGATCGCCCAGCAGATACATGGCCGTGTCAATAGAGTGGATGTGGCCGTGCATGAGGCTGCTGGCCGCGTAGTGCACCACCGCCTGGGGGGCGCCGATGGCCCCGTCCGCAATCAACTCGCGCATGCGGTGGTAGTAGCCGTTGAAGCGGCGCAGCACCCCGGTGTTGAGGAGCGTGTTCTTGCGCTGGCAAGCCTCGAGCACCGCGTCGGCCTCGGCCATGGAGCAGGCCATGGCCTTCTCGAGGAAGACCATAGGCACCCCTTTGTCCGCGGCCGCGGCCGCCATCTCCGCGTGGAGTTCCCCGCGCGTGCAGATGCAGACCAAGTCGGGGTGCTCCTGGTCGATCATCTCCAGGTAGTCTTCGTAGAGCGCGGCCACGCCCCATCGTTCGCGGAACGCGTCGCGCTTCTCGGGCAGGATATCCGCTCCGGCCGCCAGCTCCAACCGGGCGCTCGCGCACGCGGCGGACGCGGCGGAGTAGGGGATCCAGACGCCGGGCAGGTCGCGCACTTCATCGTCGATGGTGCTGCCCATGCGGCCTAGGCCGACGACCGCGACGCGGTAGGTATCGCTCATGATTCTTCCTTTGGCGATGATCTGGGTGTTGCGGCGGAAGGGGCACATGGTAATGCATTTGCCGGGTGCGTCAAGCCCCGGCAAGGGCATGTGCTGCGCCAAGGCGCGCAACTCTTGCGCAGCCGACTTCATTCCCTTCATGCACACAATGCGTTAGAATCCACTTCTTAGGCCATGTCCGCACACCATCCGGAGGCACACATGCCGGGACTGATCGAACGCATCCAGCAGCAGGCGCAGGCCGAGCCAAGCAAGCCGGCATTCGTGTACGATCCAGGCGACGGCGCGGTCGAGATCACGTACGCCGCGTTCATGCAGCAAGCCCAAGCCGCGGCGCAACAGCTCCGCGACAGGGGCGGCCAGCCCGGCGACCGCGTCGTGCTCTTCGCGGGCAACTCCCCCCGCTGGTGCACCGCGTACCTCGCGATCCACATGGCGGGCATGACCGTCGTGCCGCTCGACGCCGGGTACACGGAGCGCGAGGTGGGCGCCATCTGCACGTTCGTCGAGCCCGCGGCCGCAATCTGCGACGCGGAACACGATCCGCTGCTGCCGGCGTGCGTCAGCACGCGCATCGGCCTGGACGAGTGGGCGTACGACGCGGAGGCCACCGCGTTCGAGCCAGTCCCGCTGGCCGACGGCCAACCGCTCTCGATCATCTTCACCTCCGGCACGACCGGAGACCCCAAGGGCGTCATGCTGTCCGAGCGGAACATCCTGTCCAACGTCGAGGCCGTGGTCGATGCCGGCTTCGTGCGCCACCGCGACCGGCCGCTGCTCATGCTGCCGCTGCACCACGTGTACGCGTGCACGGTCACCTTCCTCTCGCCTCTGTGCGCGGGCGGCACGCTCGTGTTCCCCAAGTCGATCAAGGGCGAGGACATTGGCGCCGCGATCCGCGAGCAAGGCGTCACCATTTTCCCGACCGTGCCGCAGGTGTTGGGCATGTTCCGCAAACGCATGTACGACACGATCCAAAGCCAGCCCTTCTTCAAGCGGCTGGCATTTTCGTGGCTTGCGCGGCTGAACCGCTGCTGCCGCGCGGTCGGCATCAACACCAACCGCGTGCTGCTGCGGTCCGTACACAAGAACTTCCCCAAGCTGCGCTTCTTCGCCGCGGGCGGCGCGCGGTTGGAGCCGGACGTGTTCCACGACCTCCAGCGGTTGGGCTTCAAGATCGTCGAGGCGTACGGGCTCACCGAGACGTCGCCGCTCGTGACCATGAACACGCCCAAGCGGCAAGTCGCGGGGGCGGTGGGCCAAGCCATTCCCGGTGTGGAGGTGCGCATCGACCCGTCCGATCCGTCCCGGGAAGCGGGCGAGGTGTGCGTGCGCGGGCCGAACGTGATGATGGGTTACTACAAGAACCCCGATGCGACCGCGAAGGTGATCAAGGACGGCTGGTTCCACACCGGCGACTTGGGCTACCTGGACGAAAAAGGCAACCTCTTCCTCACCGGCCGGGCCAAGGAGATCATCGTCCTGCCGTCGGGCAAGAACATCTACCCGGAGGAATTGGAGAAGCACTACGCGCAGCCGGAGGCGATCGAGGAGGTCTGCGTGCTGTCGCTGCCGGCCAAAGACGGGCAGGGCGAGAACCTCACCGCGGTCGTGTATCCCAACATGGCCTACTTCCGGCGCTACAAAGCCGGCAACTTGCTCCAGGACGTGAAGTACGTGATCGAGAACGTGGCGCTCCAGTTGCCGAGCTACCAGCGCGTGACGCGTGTGGAGCTGGCCAGCGAGCCGTTCCCGCGCACGCGGCTGAGCAAGCTCAAGCGGTTCCAGGTTCGGAAGGAGCTTGAACAGCGCCTGGCCGGCGCCGCGCCCCAGGAGTCGTCCGAGCCGGAAGCGACCGAGACCGACGATCCGCTGCTCCAGTTCGTCATGGACGCGGCCGAGCTAACGACCGTGCCCGACCCCAAGAGCAACCTCGAGACAGACCTCGGGCTGGACTCGCTGTCGAAGCTCGAACTGCTGTCCGCGTTCGAGAAGCAGTTCGGCGTGAAGATTGGCGACGACGACGCGACGGAGATCATGGCCATCGAGCACTTGCGCCGCTTCCTGCCGGAGGGCGCAGCCGCGGCGTCTGGCGCGGCCGGCGCGGACGCGGCCGAGTCGCTGCTCGCGGAGCCGGATATCCCCCTGGAGGAGCACGTGGACACGGGGCACGGGTGGTGGGGCGAGTGGCAGCGGCTCGCGGGGTACTGCTTTGGCCGGCTCATGCTGAAGCTGCTGTTCAAGGTCGAGATCACCGGCGAAGATAACATCCCGGCCGAGGGGCCATTCATTGTCGCGGCGAATCACACGTCGTATTTCGACGCGGTCGTGGCGTACGCCGGCATGCCGTGGCGGGTGGCCAGGCGGATGTACTCGCTGTCGCTGCCGCAGATCTTCGGGGCGTTCCCGTTGTCGTTGCTCCGGCGCCGCGGCCGCATCATCATGACCGGCACGCACGACACGACGCTGCGTTCGATGCAGTATTGCGCGAAGGTGCTGGAGATGGGCGAGCCCATGTGCATCTTCCCTGAGGGCATGCGCTCCGCGGACGGGCTCGTGGGCCAGCCCAAGCGCGGAGTAGGCATCCTTGCCCATGAACGCGGCGCGCCGCTGTTGCCCGTCTTCATCTCCGGCGCGAACAACCTGCTCTCGCGCACCCACCCGGGCTTCCGCCTCACGAAGATCAAGATCGACATCCTGCCGCCCATCGACGCGTCGCTGCCCGGCGACGCCGCACTGGAGAAGTGGTTCGAGCTGATGCGGGAAAAGCAGCAGGCCGCCGCGAGCGCGGAGATGAAAGACGAGGGGTGACCGCGCTCACCGCGCCGCTTCGCGCGGCGCGAGCAGCGTATCCCCGCGCGGCGCGAGCAGGCCCGGCACGCCGACCAGATAGAGCGTGCAATCCTCGCAGCGGGCGACTGCGAGCGACCACACCGCGGCGTCCTTGCCGGGAGGCACGTCCACGCGGAACTCCTCGCCCAGGGTGTAGTCGCCGGCCTGCTTCAGTACGACAGCCCCCTCCGGGTCGTACACCGTGAGCTGGCCGTGGTGGTCGGGCGTGCGCATGCCGATGCCGAACGCGGCCGTGCCCCGAGGCACGAAGAAGTGCAGGGGGCCGCGCGTGCCGGCGATGAACACCAGCGGCCGGGCCTCCGTGGCCTGGATCGCATGCGGCAGCTTGCCGAAGTCGAGGCGGCACGCGGAGCCGCTCTGAGGCAAAACGCGCAGACGATACAGCCCCGGGCCCGGCGCGCACAGCACCGTCGGCTCGCCCTTGCCGTCGAGCGTGAGATGGTCCGGCTTGTCTCGCCCCGTGTCCACCGCGGCCTTCTGCACGAGGCCCGGCGGCAGCTCCACGCGGACGACTTCCTTGCTGTCCATGGTTTCCAAGACGAGCACCGTGGGTCGGGGCCGCACGAGCCCGGTCGTGGCCGCGAGCCGAATCGCTCCATCGGCCGGCGCCTGCACGATGATTTCGTTCTTGCCCCGATACGCGACTCGCGACACGCCTCCTCGCCCGCGCACGCCGAGCTGCGCGAGGTCATCGCTGAACGTCTTGCGCTCCACGCCCAGCGGCTTGAGGTCCGCCAAGTCGCGCGCGAAGTCCGCGTCGATCTCCTCGTCCGTGATGGGCGGGACGCGCCTCCATTGGGCCAAGGTCGTTTCCGGCACTTTGATCTTGCGCGCGCGCGGCTTGCCGACGATGCGGTAGAAGACGTTCTTGATGGCGACCGCGTGCAGGGGCTCGATGCGGAAGCCGTAGCGCATCGCGCGGCCGAGCGCGTCCAACCGCTGGGCCTTGGGAGCCCGGCCGTACTCGCGGAAGAGGCGCATGTAGTGGAGATACGCTTTCATCATGCGCACGCGTTTGCGGACCGGATCGGTTTGCGCAAGTTGGCCGGCGCGCTGGAGGTCGCGGAGGCTGAGCGCGAGCCGGTCGGTCGTCACCGGCGCCGCTCCTGCCCATCGCGCCCAGTACCGACGCATGGCCGGCGCGGCCGCGCCCCAGCACTTGGCATAGTAGTCGTCGAGCACCGCGTCGAGCGGCTGGCTGAGGTCGTACATGAGCCGCGCGGCCGCGTAGTAGTTCGCGCCGCGGGAGCCGAAGTTGGCCTCCGACTCCGCGCTCACGCCTTTGGCCTTGTGTTCGTGATAGTAGCGCAGGTCCTCCGACAGGCGGTCGGGGTAGTAGCGCGGCGTCTGCCACGACCAAGGCGTAACCGAGTAGTAGTCGCGTATGCCGATGTGATGCACCTTCGCGGACCAGCCTTCGATGAGCTGCTGGAGCGTGTACCCCGGCGAAATGAACCGCGTCGCGATCCACACGATCACGTTGCGCCGGCCGGTGCGCGTCGGCGGGGGCGACGTGCCGGCGTACGCGTAGAAGGCCACCATTTTGTCCGGCAAGGTCTTCTCCAGCGCTTCGCCCACGCGGTTGGCGAGCATGAGCGCGTTGTCCGACGGGCTGCCCTCCGCGCGGCACCTTGGGCATCGGCAGAACCCGGCGCCGTCGTTGGGCGACAGCGACACCATGACGGCGTCGGGCCGCTTGGCGAAGTAGCGGCGCGCGTAGGCGATGGCGCGTGCGATCACTTCCGGGTGGGTCGTGCAGATCTGCCCGCGGTTCGTGCGCTTGCCCTTGACCTCGGCGAAGAGGTAGGGCTTCTCCGCGAAGAGCTTCTTGTCTCGCCGGCTCACGATTCGGTCGTACGCGTGGCCGGTGGAGCCGGACATCGCGCCCGGCATGTGATTGCGGCGCTGCCAGTCCGCGTACTCCTGGCGTTGCGGTTTGGGCAGGCGGCCAGTCGCGGCCCAGATCAGCCGGAACGCGAACGACGGCTCGAACGCGCGGTCGAGCGCGGGGACTGAGATCGTCTTCATGTGCGGCACGTACTCGCCGGCATCGCCGGGCATGAACCAGCGCACTCCGAGCAGGTGCAGCAGGTCGTACGCGGCGTTGAGCGTGCCCAGGTCCGTGCGCCCCGCGACGACGATTCCGCCATCGGGCCGCGTCTTGAGCAAGCCGCCTTCGGGCCCCAGCTTGCTGAGGTCGACGTTGGCGCCGGCCTGCGCAGCCGCGGCCGCGCCGAGCAGGATCGCTGGCCGGCCCGCGGCCTTTTCGATGCAGGGGACATCCGCGCCGCTCATCTTGCGCAGGTAGGTCTGGAGTTCCTGCGCGGCAAGCTGCACCGTGGGCGACGGGCTGCGGCCCGTGCAGATCGGCAACACAGCCCGGCCGCCGCGCACCAGGTCGGCCGCCTCGCCCGCGGCGCACGACACGCACCACACGACAGACACGAGCGCCAGCCGCATTGGCGTTGGGATCAAGGAACGTCTCATGAACACCTCCTCTTGCTGAGGGGACCTGGCGATCAGGCGCAGCATGGCTGCATGCTGGCCCGCATCTGCCGCAACAGCTCCTCGAACGGCATGCACGCCTCGAGGTTGCCGGCCCTGTGCGCGGGGCCCTCGTCCAGCATGCCGTAGCCAAGGGTGATCTCGCCGGTCGCGAGGCCGGGCGCGAGCACGTGGAAGTCGCTCGAAAAGCAGAAGCGGATGAGGGGATGGCGCGCACAACCTCGCGCGTCGATGCGGTCGGCGATCGTTCGCCAATGCGCGGAGTCCGCCGCGGTGTCGCGCGAGTTGTTCACCTCGATGCCGTCGAGGCCGAAGCGCCCGCACAGGTTCGCCACGAACGGCTCCACGTCCCCGCGCGGCATTTTGCCCTTGGTCTCCAGCTCCCGCGGGTGCGCGAGCGCGGTGACGCATTGGATGCCCCGGTCGCGCAGATACTCGACTTGTTCGAAGACCTGTTCGAGGCCGTCCGATGGCGAGCCGCCCCGGCTCTGCTTGATGCGCTTCATCGCCGGGCTCACCACCTGCGTGTTGAACTCGCGCGGGTCATGGATGCCCAGCGCGTCGCGCAACTCAGGCGGCAGGCGCTTGAGTCCGAGCACCGCGGTCGTGCCGGGGTAGTAGGGCTGCTGTCCGCCGAACCACTCGCCCAGCTCATCGACCGTCAGTGGATCGTCCTGGCCCACGCCATGGCTTGCGAGGAACGCGTTCACGTCGTCGATGACGCGGATCGTGTCCTCGTGCACTTGGCGTTGGATCTCGGCCAGGTGATCGAGAAAGGGCTGCGCGGCCGGCGCGGCGAGGAAGCCGGAGAAGTGGCCGGCATTGGGGAAGTAGGTCAGTATCTCCACGCCCGACCGGCCGGTGCCGAACTCCAGCCCGGGCACGACCGTCAGACCGAGTGCGTCGCCCTCTTGGAGCGCCTCGTTCACGCCGGACACGCTATCGTGGTCGGTCACGGCCACTGCGGTCAGGCCGAAGAGCTTGGCGAGCCAGACGATCTTGCGCGGCGGCAGGTTGCCGTCGGAGTAGTTGCTGTGCGAATGCAGATCGGCCTCGACCGGCGGCCGGAGGATCCGCCGGAGCGCGGCCTCGTCGTATCCGTCACAAGCGAGCGCGTCCACAACGTCGGCGAGGCGATCACTCGCCTCGACGCGGCGTTTGATCGTGTAGAGGAGCGCTTCCAGGCGCTGGTAGGTCTCGATGTCGGATGGCATTGCTAAGCGCTTCTCAGGTTACATGACACTTCAAGAGCCTGTCATTCTGAGCGCAACGAAGAATCTTCTGCTGCGCCATGAGGGGAGATTCTTCGCTGCGCTCAGAATGCAGCGTCGGCTTAGCGTCTCTGCGCCTTCGCGCCTTTGCGTTACTTCCCGGCCGGCTTGAGTTCCTTGATCCGGATGTTCCGGAACTCGACGCGGGCGCCGTGGCCGCAGAAGCAGATGCGGCCTGTGGTGCGTTTGAGGCCGGGGTGGGGCTTGCCGTCCATGGTCTTGGGCGTGCTCGCCTTGTCGATGTCCGCGTCGACGATGGTCACGCCGTTGAGCTTGACGGTGATCTGCCGGCCGTTGGCGATGATCTCCTCGTAGTTCCACTCGCCCACCGGCTTGAGGTGGCCGCGCTTGGCCGGCACGACGCCGTAGATCGATCCGTGGTATTGGTACGGATGGAGCTTTGCGTACCTCTTCGCGGTGTTGTCGAGGATCTGGATCTCCATGCCCGCGTACGCCGCGCCTTTGCCCAAGGGCACGCGGATGCCCACGCCGTTGTTGCCGCCGGGGGTGAGTTTGAACTCGAAGCGCAAGATGAAATCGCTGTACTCGTCTTCAGTGTAGAGGTACCCGCCGCCTTTCTTGAGGCAGACCAGTTTGCCGTCTTCCGCGACGTAGCCATAGACCGACCCCACCCACCCGGTAAGGTCCTTGCCGTTGAACAGGGGCACGAAGCCCTCCGCGTCCGGCTTGGGCTTTTCCGCGCGGCTGCCGGCAAGCGGGTGCTTGCCCTTCTCGTAGACCTTGAACTCGACCACGTGGCACGCGGGATTGACGCTGTTCTTGAGCACGTGGAGCCGCACGTAGCGCGCCTTGACCGGCGCGAAGGCTAGCAGCTTGCCCCTGGACATACTTACTTCGGTGTTCTTGCTCTGGTCCGCTACGGTCTTCCAGGTCTTGCCGTCGAGCGACACGTCGACGGTGTACTGGTAGTAGCGTTTGCCGTCCCAGTAGAACGTCACGTGCGCGGTGTCGATCTCGTATTCCTTGCCCAGGTCGACCTGGAGCCAGGCAGGGGTGCGATGGCCATACCAGGCGGAGCCGACACGGTCGGCTGCATTACCGTCCACCGCTCGCTCTGGGGCGCGATCGTGCTCCTGCGGCACGTTCGTCTTGACCGGCCGGCCCCAGGCCAGGTTCAACTCGTCGGGCACGGGCATATTCTCCAAGTGCTGGATCAGCGCCTTGCGCACGCGGCTCACGCGGCTGGCCTTGAGCGCGCGCAGCAACACGTCGCGCACGCTCTTGCCCACGAGCCCCGGCTTCTCAATGCGCCGGCGACGCACAACCGGGCAGGCGATCTTGACCACAGCCTCGCAGGTCTCCTTCGCCAGCGCGGGATCGTCGAGGCACGTTGCGGCGAGTTCGAGCGACTCGATCGAGCGGATCTTGCCCAACGCTGCGAGCACGAGGCGCTTCTCGTCCGGCCGCTTGGCCGCGGCCATCGCGGTCTTGAGTTTCGCCACTTTAGCCGCGGCGTCCAGCGACTTGGCGTCGCCTACGACGCGAATGTACCCGCGCAAGCAGAGCACTTGGTGGGCCAGGTTCTTCGAGGTCTGTGCGACTTGGATCATGTGCGGCGCCGCGCTCGCATCGCGCCAGTCCGCGAGCGCGCGCACGGCCGCGTCTGCGACCTTGGCGTCGGCGCTCGTCATGTCGGCCAGCACCGTCTCCAGCGCCTTCTTGCCGCCAATGCGCGCGAGCGGGCCCAACAGCTTGGCACGGACCGCGCCTTGGCTCTTGGCCACTTCGGCCAGCACCGCGTCCGCGCGTTTCTCAGGATCATCGATCTTGTTGGCGACGTCGACCACGCTCTTGAACGCGGCGGAGGTCTCGCGGCTCGACTTGGCGCCGAGGTAAAGAGCGATGAGCCGCGGCAGAGCATTGGGTTGGGCCAAGCTGCCGAGCGCCTTGAGCGCGGCCGCGCGCACGCGGCTCTCCTTGTCGCTCGTCGCGGCGAACACGGCCTCGGCCTGGCCGGCCGCGCGGCGGGCCGCGAGCACGTCGAGCAACGCGACGCGCGCCGCCGCCGGCGACTTGGGGATCGCCGCGGCGATCGCGGCCATGAGGCTGGGGCCCTTCATGCGCATGAGCGCGGCTTGGATCGCCTTCACCTCGTCGGCCTGGTCGGTCTTGAGCGCGGCGAGGAGCGCGGGCGCGGCGTCGGCTCCGCCAAGCTTCTGCGCGGCGTCGATGGCCGCGAGGCGCACCGTCTTGTCCTTGTCCTTCAGAGCGGCGAGCAATGCCGGGAGCGCGGCCTTGTCTCCGCGCTTGGCGAGCATGGCGAGCACGTCCACCTTGACTTCCGGCTTGGCCTTCTGCATGGCCGCGACCCACTGCTGCGTCACGTCGGCGCCGGGCAGGGTCTGGCCGAGCTTGAGCGCGGCTTCTCGGAACTCCTTGTTCTCGCTCGCGGCCGCGGCGAGCAGGTCGGGCAGCGCGGCTTTGTCCGCTGCGGCGACCAGTTGGCGCAGCGCGGCGGACGCGACCTTGGCTTCGGTCGTGTGGTCGATGAGTTTTCGGCAGCGCTGCGCGCATTGCGCCTTGTCCCCGGCCTCTGCGAGCCGGCGGAGCCAGAGGAGGTAGCACTTGGCCGCGAGCTGGCGCTCGTAAAGCGACTTGGCCTTCATTGCGGCTTCGAGCGGCTTCGCGACGCGGGCGTCGCCCATGTTGGCGAGCGCGTGCCAGGCCTCGTGCCGCAGGTCGCTATCGTCGCTCGCGACAAACTGGGCCATCGCGTCGGCCGCGGCTTTGGCGCGCATCTGGCCGAGCGTTTGCAGGATCGCGAGGCGCGACGGACCTTGAGCTTTGGGCAGCGCGGCCGCGAGCGCGGTGACCGCGGCAGGGGAGCCGATGGCCTGAAGCGCTCGAGCCGCGGGGCCGCAGAGCTTGGCGTCGCGGAGCGCGGCCGCGACCGCGGGCACCGCGTCGTCCCTGCCCACGACCTCCAGTTGGCGAATGAAGAACTGCTTCACCTCCGCGTCCGCCTTGCCGGGGAGTTGTTTGCAGAACACGGCCGCGACGATCTTGCGGTCGGCCTCGCCGCCGGGCCGCGCCGCGCGCATGACGACGCCCGCGATGGCGTAGCGGGCTTTGGCGTCGCCGCCCTCGCGCATGGGCTTGAGCATGCGGCAGACCTCCTTGAGGCCGGCCGGGCCGAGGTTGATGAGCTGGGCCGCGAGCTGCTGCCCCTCTTGCACGCTGTTGGCCGGCATCTTGGCGACGATGTCCGCGGCTTTGGGTTGGGCTGGGGCCGCGGCGGAAAGCGATGCCGCACCCAGGCTCATTGTGAGGCGAAGGACGACATGAAAGCTGCTAGGATGGCGCATGTTGCGATCTCCGTGGGGCGGTCGTGGTTTGCTAGCGCGGCGGACGGGGCCGTCCGCCGCGAGTGGCGCTGTTCGAGGACAAGGGCGCTCGTCCGTCTCACGTCTTGTACTTCCCCAGGAAGTACCGATACTGGTGGTATGACAAACCGAGGTTGCGCGCGGCTTGGGCTTGGTTGCCGTCGGCCTCTTCGAGAGCGGAGAGGATGAGCTGCTGCTTGTAGGCCTCGACCTTGTCGGTGAAGCTTCCGCCCGGCCCGTCCACCGGGGCATTGGACAGCATACCAATATCCTCGGGCGTGATCTCGTTGGTCGTGTCGTGGTATGCGCCGCGCTCGATGATGTTCTTCAGCTCGCGCACGTTGCCGGGAAAGCGATGGCGGCGCAGCATGGACAGCGTGCGCTCGGCGAGCACCTTGCCGCGGAACGCGGGGATCTCGCGGGCGAACTGGTCGAGGAAGTGCTGCGCGAGCACGTCCACGTCGCCCTCGCGCTCCCGCAGCGGGGGCACGCGCAGGATCTCGAAGGTGAGCCGGTCGTAGAGGTCGCGCATGAAGCGGCCGCTCTCCATGAGCCGCTCCAGGTCGGCGTTGGTCGCGGCGATGATGCGCGCGTGGGTCTTCAGCTCCACATTGCCGCCCACGCGCGTGAAGGTGCCGTATTCGACGACGCGCAGGATCTTCTGTTGGCACGGGAGCGACATGTGCGCAATCTCGTCGAGGAAGAGCGTGCCCTCCCTGGCCTGCTCGAACTTGCCGGGCTGGGTATGGTCCGCGCCGGTGAACGCCCCCCTCTCGTGGCCGAACAGTTCGCTCTCCAGGAGCGTCTCCGTGAGCGCCGCGCAGTTCACGCACACGAGCGGCCGGGATGCGGGCGACGCGGCTTCGTGGATCGCGCGGGCGACCAGTTCCTTGCCCGTGCCGCGTTCGCCTACGATAAGCACCGGCCGCGGCACGCGCGCGACGCGCTCGATCTGCTCCAGCACATGCAGGATCTGCGGCGAACGGCCCACGATGCGCGAGCGCTCTTGGAGGCTTTCGTTGACTTCCGCGAGCCGGCGGTTCTCCTCGATGAGCCGGAACATCTGCTGCACTTTGCCCAGCAGCGTGGAGACGCGCTCCTCCAGGTCTTGGCCGCGCACGAGGAAGTCCGTTGCGCCGGCGCGGATCGCTGAGGCCGCGGACTCCACGTCGCCCCGGTCCCCCACTGAGATGATCGGAATCTCGTCGCTGACCTCGCGCACTGCGCGTATGATCTCCTGCCCTCTTCGCTCGCCATCACCCACACAGTAGTCGATCACAACGAGATCGCATTCCGTACCGCCGCGTATGTCGTCGAGCACGCGCTCGGCCGTGGAGAACATGCGCACCTCGCACTCCCGGCCCACCACCTTGCGCAACACGCGGCTGAGTTCGCCGAGGTCGCCGTTGGGAGTGTCCAGAATGAAGATGATCATGGTGGGGGAAGTGAAGACGTAAGGCGTGAAACGTAAGCAGTGTGCGCGCGGCGAACGCCTCCGCAGGGCCTGCCCCTGCGGTGCGACGATTGAAAGCCAGATCAACGCCTCTTGGCCCATTTCCGCCCTCCTTGCCTTTCCGCTTGGCCCGCCGATCGGAAAGGCAAGGAGGGGGGGAGACTGGGCGCAGAAGGTCGAAGGAGCAGCCGAAAGTAGGTTCCTCGCTGTTTGGTGTGGGCCGAATGGCAGTACGGCTCGCTGGGGAGTCGCAGGATGCGAAGCGCGGGGCACTCATGTGGCTGGCCGGGGCACGGCCTCGGCCCTGAAAGGGCCACACATACCAGCCCAGGGCGAAGCCCTGGGTAGCGGTCCATCATCAGTAGCTCTGAGCCCTGAAAGGGCGTGACATCTCGTCGCGGCCGGTTGTCCATGTCTCGCCCTTTCAGGGCTTGCGGAGTGGGTTGTCGACGTTTTCCCGGGGCTGCGCCACGGGCTGGTATGTCACGCCCCGGTGGGGCGAGTGGCCTCTTGCGCCAACGCCATTTGACAGCTGTCATCCAGTGCCCTGCCGCGCGGCCAAGGCCAATGCGTCCAAGAGCAAGACAAGTTGCGCGATGGGCACTACCCACACGAAACAGCGAGGAACCCGAAAGTATACCGCTTCTGGGTCGGGCTCCAAAGCATGAATGTGGCGCTTTTCGCTATGCATGAGGTTTTGTCTCACAACGAAACGAGGGTGTCATCTGACGTAACACACTCATGCAAGGTGTCTTGCGCTTCCCCTGTGCCCATGGCACGGCCTTTGGTATGCAGCGGCAGTCTGCTTCAAACCGTGATAGGTGCAGAGCCTTATCCTCTCAATCCCATCACATTTTGGGAACAGAACGATGAACATCCCCGCCATGACGGAAGTGAAGAACGCGGCGCGTTGGGGCGGCTAGCTCGCCGGTGGCGCGGTCGTCGCCAACGAGTTGGCCAAGGTCAACGTTGTGTCTCGCACGCTCGATCATGTCGAGTCGATGCTCGTGAACGACATTGCCTCGATCGTGGGCCAGACCTCGGCCATCGCTACCGTGGACACACTTGCGTTCGTGGCCGGTGTGGGAGTGTTGGGCCTGGCCATGCACGTGATCAAGCGCCGGCGCAAACGGCAGGACTTCTTGAGGCAGACGCATCAGGAAGAAGCCGAGCCGCGCAAGTTCCGGCCGTTCTGGCGCGCGGCGCTTGGCAGTGGCGGTGCATGCGTCGCGCGTGTGGCTGGAGCAACGTTGGCCGCGGGCCTCATACTCGGTTCCTACGAGTGGGTCTCGGCCGCGGTGTCTGCTGCCAACGCTTGGCTGGGGGGCCTGCTGCCTCAGGCCGCGTCGCCTGCGCTGCGCGTGCTCGCCGGCCTCGCGCTCATCGAGGTCTCTGGCCGGCTCTACGCCCGCGCGGTCAGCCGCAAGCACCCGCCGATCTTCATGCGCTACTACGTGGACGGGTTCATGGCGCCGACGCGCTTCTTCCATCCCAAGACCATGAACATCCGGCGCTCGCTCCTGGTGCTGCGCGCACAGTCGGAAGAGACGCGCGGCATGCACTCGAAGACCGTCATGTGCGCCAAGGTGCGGTCCAAGGACTACCGTTCCGGCAAGTCCAAGGACATGTGGATGGCGTACCGTTCGGACTTGGAGCCGCACGAGGTCGAGCGCGAACTCACCACGCGCGACGCGGAAGCCGTGCTGACGTTCCTCCGCGAGCACGCGGACACCAACGAGACGATCTGCGCGAGCAACATCGCCGACCTGGCCGACCAGACCGGCCTGTACGCCGCGGCGGACCGCGGCGAGTTCAACGCCGAAGACAAGACCATCGACACGTTCGACGTGGGCCGCATCGTGAAGGCGGTCGTACACACGGGGACCGACGACGTGGCCCAGTTGGACGTGGAGCAACTCGTGAAGCGCCTCAACCACGAGACGCTCTACAACATTGGCGGCTATTTCCAGGCCAACGTGTACGACGGCAAGCCGTTCTCGTTGCGCGTGTCGATGCGAGAGAACATCGTGCAGAGCGACGCGATCTCGCGCGATCCCCGCGGCGGGTACGGCGCCGACTATGCGGAGAAGGGCGACATGCTCATGGTGTTCCAGTACCGCTGCTACGAGTCCGGCAAGCGCGACTCCGACGACTCGTGGGTCGAAGCCGGCGCGGCTGGGGCCGGGGCCGGCTCCGGCGCGACGAACGTGGTCCGAGAGGACCGCAAAGCGTGGAACCAGCTCATGCGCCACGGTCTCGGCAGGTCGTACCTGATCTACTGGGGCGACAAGACGTACATCTACGACGAATCGTGGTTCCGATCCGGCAAGTTCGTCACCGAGTTGATCCCCGGCCTCCACGGCCGGGAGCATGCGATCCGGCGTATCGGCTACGTGTACGACTACGACGGCTCGATCGTGGCCAAGGTGACCGACGACCCGGCGACGGTGCTGGCCAAGGCGCTGGGCAACTGCAACCGCATGGTCGACGTGTACGACGCGGCCCTGGCCCGCGACGAGAACTTCGGCGCGCTGCTCTGCGCACTGTCCCGCTTCCTCACCTACCAGCACAAGTACCGGCGCAACCGCATCCAAGAGGTGCTGCCGGTCTCCGCGCCCTTCGGCGGCGCGGACGCGGACGTGGCTGGGCAGGTGTAACTCTCTTGGCCGCGCCGGGCTTGGCGGAGCGCAGAGACGGCCGGGTCTCTCTGCGCCCCACCGAGTCCGCCGCGGCTCCCTTTGCCATGTCTATCCCACTCGACATCCCTGCGCTCTTGGCGCTGGCGTTCCTCGCGTGCTCATGCTGGGGCGCGGCGCATTGGCTCCTCGCCCTGTGCAACTGCCGCCGCGGCCGATGGCTGCGGGCGCTGTTCACGCCACTGGGCGCGTGGCGCGCCCGCAACTTCACCGCGCACGGCAATTACCACCGCCGGCTCGCGCTCGCGGCCCTTGCGCTCGCGGCCGGCATCATGGCGCTGCTGAGCGCAGTGCCGCTCGTCGCAGCCGGCTGACGAAGGGAGAGATCACATGTTGCTGCTTGCAGGTATCCTACTGTGGCGGATCATCCGAGGCCGCGGCGTGGCCCGGCGCGTCGCTATTGGCCTGTCCATCGCCATCGCGGTCGCGATCGCCTGCGCGGGCTGCGACGGCGGCTCGGAGCAGATCAAGCAGGAAGTGGCCAAGACCATCCGGCACATGCGCCAGTCCCGCAACGCGTACGACGTGGGCTACGCGGCCGGCCAGGAGGCCGCGCGGGCCAAACTCGAGAGCTGGCGCGCGCGGTCGAACATCGGTTGGGGGTTCGTTGTAGGGCTCGTCGCGGGGCTCTGCCTGGTCGCCATGCTCAACGCGAGGCGCATCGAGGACGCACTAAGCCGGCGCCGCGCGCGGCGCGGCTCAACGCAACTGGTCGGCGTGGCGTCGCTGCGCCTCGACCCGGAAGTGCGCGACCTTGCGGACATGCTCGCCGGCCGCCACACGCGGCTCAAGGAGCGCATCCACGCCGAGCGCAGCCCGGCGCGGCGCCGGTTCCTGGCCCAAGTGCAGGCTGACGTAGACGCGCTCGTGGGCCGCGCGGTGCACATGCTGTCCGTGCTCCAAGAGCTTAACGACGGCATGCGCGAGGCCTCGACCGGGCGCACGCGCAGCGGCGTGTCATCGCAAGCCGGCAAGTCCGACATGTGGCGCGACAGCGTGCGCCGCGCGGAAGCCGACATGGCCCAGTGCAAGGCGAAGCTCTGGGCCACAATCGACGCGATCGACTCGATCACCCTCCGGCTCGCCGGTCTCAAGCTTGCCAGCCTGGACGCCGGCGCGATCTCCAAGATGGCCGCGGAGATCAACAGCCAGATCGAGAGCGTCGAGCAGGCGTACAAGAGCCTGGCGCTCGATGCGCCGCCCCGGCGCGCCCGCGTCGTCAACCGCCCGAGAGAGACCACACCCCCGCGGCAATCTGCGCGGCCACGATGAGCCAGAACCAGACGCGGAAGCTGAGCTTCTGCGTCTTGTGCCGGAACATCTGCATGCCGGCGAACGCTCCCGCCGACCCGCCTAGCAGCGCGAGGCCCAGAAGGACGAGTTCCGGCACGCGCAGCCGCTGGGCCCGCGCGAGGCGCTTGTCCAGGCCGTACGCTACGAACGCGGCCACGTTGATCGCGGCCAGCCACCACGCCCAGACCGGCCCGCCCAGCCCGTAGCGCATGCCCGCCACGGCCGCGACGATGGCGACGAGAAATGGAACGCCAAAGAGAAGGGTGGGGTTCCGGTGTGGAGGCAAAGGCAAGCTCCCAGGGAACTGCACATCGTTGACCAACAACGCGCTGCCGCTCGTCCTACTCTTCGTCTTACTCTTCGTCTTACTCTCTGCCCCATCGGGTCGCCCAGTTTTCGGAATCGAGTAAGACGAAGAGTAGGACGAAGAGTAGGAGGCGCGAAGGTATAGGGGGCACGCCTCCAAGTCAAGCCGCGGCCCTTGACAGCAACTCCCCGACCCCGTACATTCTCACCAGAGCCCTCGTTGCGGGGGTCACCGATACGGAACACGCAGTAGGTAGCACTCCTCCATGCCCGTCTATCTCATCGGTTCGGGTCCGGGCGATCCCGACCTCATCTCCGTCAAAGGCCTCCGCTGCATCGAGTCCGCGGACGTCATCATCTACGACTACCTCGCGCCCGCGGAACTGCTCGCCCATGCGCCCAAGGGCTGCGAGCTTGTTTACGTGGGCAAGAAGGGCGGCCAGACGCACATTACGCAAGACGAGATCAACGCGATCCTCGTGGACAAGGCCAAGCCCGGCGGCAACGTGGCGCGGCTCAAGGGCGGCGACCCGTTCGTGTTCGGTCGCGGGGGCGAAGAGGCGCTCGTGCTCGCGGAGCACGGCATCCCGTTTGAAATCGTGCCCGGCGTCACGTCCGGCATCGCCGCGCCGGCGTACGCCGGCATCCCGGTCACGCACCGCGGCCTTTCATCCACATTCGCGGTCTGCACCGCGCACGAAGACCCCACCAAGCCGGAGTCCGCGATCGACTGGGACGCGCTCGCGCGGCTGGGCACGGTGTGCTTCTACATGGGCGCGCGCAACCTGCCCAACGTGGCCAAGAAACTCGTCGCAGCCGGCAAGCCCCCCGAGACGCCGGTCGCGGTGATTCGCTGGGGCGCGACGTACCGGCAGGAGACGGTCGTGGGCACGCTGGCCGACATCGTGGAGAAGGCCGCGCACCTTGCGCCCCCGGTCATGACTGTGGTCGGCGAGGTCGCGGGGCTGCGCGAGCAACTGAAATGGTTCGAGTCCAAGCCGCTGTTCGGCCGCACCGTGCTCGTGACGCGCACGCGGCAGCAGGCGAGCGAACTGCGGGAGCGCCTTGTGGCGCAGGGCGCCCGCGTCATCGAGATGCCCACCATCCAGATCGTGGAGCCCACGGACTGGTCCGCAGCCGACGCAGCGATGGATGAACTGGCGAGCTTCGATTGGATCGTGTTCACCAGCCCCAACGGCGTGTCGCGGTTCATGGACCGGCTCGCCGCGCAAGGCCACGATGCGCGCGCACTGGCCCTGTGCGACATCGCGGTCATCGGCCCAGCCACGAACAAGCGGCTTGCGGAGTGCCATCTCATGGCGGATCTGGCGCCGGAGGTGCACACGTCCGAAGGACTGCTCGAAGCCTTTGCCAAGATCGACCTCAGCGGCGCCCGCGTGCTGCTGGCGCGCGCCGAGGACGTGCCCGATGTGCTTCCCGTCGGCTTGGCCGAGCAGGGCGCGGAGGTCGTGGAAGCCCCGGTCTACAAGACGGTCCTGCCAGACACGTTCGACGAGCAGGCTCTCGACGCGCTGGCCGCGGGCGAGGTGGACGTGGTCACGTTTACGAGCAGCTCCACCGTGGAGAATTTCAAGAAGTGCCTCGAATCCGCCGGCGTCGCCCTGCCGCCGGCCATGCGCTATGCGAGCATCGGGCCCGTGACGACCGAGACCGCGCAGCGCCTCGGGTTCGACGTGCAGATCGAGGCGGAAGGCATCACGATCGCGAGTCTGGTCGATGCGATTGTGCAGCGACTCGCGGGCGTAAAGCGTGAAACGTAAAACGTAATGCGTAATGCGTAATGCGTGACGAACGGGCAGCTCCCCTTACGTTTTACGTTTTACGCTTTACGTCTCACCCAGGAGCATCCCCATGTTGCGCAAGATCGAGTGTTTCATCCAGCCGTACAAGCTGGACGAGCTGAAGCTGGCGCTGATCGAGGCCGGCGCCGACGGCATGAGTGTGACGCAGTGCCAGGGCTTCGGCCGGCACCGTGGCATTGGCGAAGGCGACAAGCCCGAGGCCGCGCCGCGCCTCTTGCCCAAGACGAAGGTCGAAATCGTGGTCGAGGAGGACGAGGTGGAGCGTTTCATCTCGCTCATCAAAGACCTCGCGCGCACCGGCAGTATCGGGGCCGGCAAAATCTTCGTGCTGCCGGTGGAGGACGCGATCCGCATCAGCACGGACGAGGTTGGGGTGAGTGCGATCCGCTAACCCGCATTTCTCACCAGCCCGGGATAGAAGTGTCGGAAAAGTTGCCGTCTGAAGACCTTCCGGCCAACTCGGACGCGTGAGTTGAGCAACACCCTGCACGCGTCGCATCGGCGGGCTGGCCCTTCGGGCGAGCCCAGTCGGGCGCCGCTGCTGCGTTGCACGGCGCTCGACGTGCCCGAGCACGCCTTCGCGACAGTGCGCCTTGCATCGACACCCGCCTGAACTCGTGAGAAATGCGGGCTAACCCATCGAGGAGATCGAAAAGCATGTGCTCCCAGGACGAACGCTTCAACCCGTGGCATCTAGCCCAGGCCCAGCTCGCCCAGGTCGCGGAGAAACTGGGCCTCGACGACGGCATCCACCGCGTGCTCGCGAAGCCCAAGCGCGCGCTCATCGTGTCCGTGCCGGTGAAGATGGACGATGGGTCGCTGCGCGTGTTCGAGGGCTATCGCGTGCAGCACGACCTCAGCCGCGGGCCGGGCAAGGGAGGTATCCGATATCATCCCGACGTGACGCTCGACGAGGTGAAGGCGCTCGCGATGTGGATGACTTGGAAGACCGCGGTCGTGGGCATCCCCTACGGCGGCGCCAAGGGCGGCATCGTCTGCAACCCCAAGGAGATGTTGCTCGGCGAACTCGAGCGCCTGACCCGGCGCTACACCTCGGAGATCATCCCCATCATCGGCCCGCAGAGCGATATCCCCGCGCCGGACGTGAACACGAACCCGCAGACCATGGCGTGGATCATGGACACGTACAGCATGAACGTGGGCCACACCGTGCTCGGCGTGGTGACCGGCAAACCCATCAGCACCGGGGGCTCTCTGGGCCGCAACGAGGCCACCGCGCGCGGCTGTATGTTCGTGATCATGAGCGCGGCAAAGGCCATGGACGTGTCGCTCGCCGGCCTGCGCGTCGCGGTGCAGGGCTACGGCAACGCCGGCTCCATCGCCGCGCGGCTGCTCCACGAGCAGGGGTGCAAGATCGTCGGCGTGAGCGACTCGCAAGGCGGAGTGATGAATCCCCACGGCCTCGACCCCGCGGCCGTGTCCCAGCACAAGCAAGACAACGGCACCGTGGCCACGTACGCGGACGGCGACCGCATCACGAACGACGAGCTGATCACCATGGATTGCGACGTGCTCGTGCCGGCCGCGTTGGAGAATCAGATTACGGAGGCCAACGCGGCCGACATCCAGGCCAAGATCGTGGCCGAGGCCGCCAACGGCCCCACCACGCTCGAGGCCGACGCAATCCTCGCGGACAAGGGCGTGCTCGTGTTGCCGGACATCCTCACGAACGCGGGCGGCGTGACCGTGTCCTACTTCGAGTGGGTGCAAGGCACGCAGGCGTACTTCTGGAGCGAGCGCGAGGTAAACCTGAAGCTGCGGGACATGATGCAGCGCGCGTTCAAGCAGGTGCACGCGACCGCGGAGGAGCACAACGTAAGCCACCGCATGGCCGCGCAGATGCTCGCGGTCAGCCGCGTGGCCGAAGCGAAGACGACGCGGGGGATTTATCCGTAAAGACGTAAAGCGTAAAGCGTAAAACGTAAAACGTATTGCGTATTGCGTATTGCGTATTGCGTATTGCGTATTCTGCAGGACGTAGCGGTTGTGAGCGAAACTTGAAGGACCGGCCTACGGGCCCCGTCTCAGACTTTACGTTTTACGTTTTACGCATCACCATGAACCTCATCCTCATCTGCCTCGACACCCACCGCGCGGACTGTGTGGCCGCGGCCGGCCGCAACGACGTGATCCAGACGCCGAACATGGACGCACTCGCGCGGGATGGCATCCTCTTCGACAACGCGTTCGGTGAGGGCCAGCCCACAATCGAATACCGTCGCGCGCTCGTGACCGGCATGCGCGGGTTCCCCTGGCGCTACGACTACGACACGCGCGGCCTGTGGCCCAATGGCCGCGGTTGGCACAAGATCCCGCCGGAGCAGGATACGCTCGCGGAGATTCTACTGGCGAATGGGTACACGACCGGCTTCTACTCCGACACGTACCACATGTTCAAGCCCACGCAAAACTTCACCCGCGGCTTCACAAGCTGGGAGTTCGTGCGCGGGCAAGAGAGCGACAACTACCGCACCGGGCCGCTGAGCCGAGTCGACCTCAGCAAGTACGTGCCGCCCGGCGCGAAGCGCGCCAACCCGGTGCTCGTGCAATACCTGCTCAACATGCTCGACCGCGAGAAGGAGGAGGACTGGACCTCCGCCCAGGCGTTCCGCGGCGCCATCCGATTCCTGGAGGACAACCAAGACAACCGGCCGTTCTTCCTCTGGGTCGATAGCTTCGACCCCCACGAGCCGTGGGACCCGCCCACGCGCTACGCGGACCTATATGACCCGGACTGGTCCGAGCCCTTCGAGCCCATCCACCAGCGAGGCCAAGCCGACGCGCGCATGCAGCAGCGCATCAAGGCGCTCTACTACGGCGAGTGTACGTTCGTGGACAAGTGGATCGGCCACCTGCTGGACAAGCTCGAAGACCTCGGCATGGCCGACGACACGATTGTCATCATCACGTCCGACCATGGCACGGAACTGTGGGACCATGGCGCGGTGAGCAAGGGAGTGCACAACTGCCGATACCGGCACAACAGCGAACTCCTCTTCCTCATGCGCCTCCCCGGCAAGCAGTACGCGGGCACGCGCGTGAAAGGCTTCGTGCAGAACCACGACATTGTCCCGACCGCGCTCACGCTCATGGGCATCGACCACGCGCCGGTCGACGGCGAGAACATCATGCCGCTCGTGGCCGGCGAGGCCGACGAGGTACGCGACGTGTGCATCACCGGCTGGGGAGGCCGCGCGTCCGTGCGCACGCACGAGTTCAACTACTCGGTCGACTACGAGGCGCAAGACCCCGGGGAGCACCTGTTCGACGTCGCTCACGACCCAGACGAGATGACAAGTATCGCGGCCGACCGGCCGGACGTGTGCGCAGAGTATCGGGCGAAGCTGGAGGAGTTTCTGGGCCAAAAGCTGCCGGCCAAGCCCATGGACAAGATCCACAAGACGGATGCGCCGATCCGAGTCTGGGCGGAGAAGGCGGAATGCTACCGGCGGTTCGCCGCGCCATGAGCCGCGGTGTCCGGGAATCGCCCATGCGGGAAAGTGGCCATGTATCGCCTCAACTATGACGTTGGCCCCATCCGGCCGCCGAGCGAAGCATTCAGCGTGCTGATCCGCATGAACCGCAACTGCCCTTGGAACCAGTGCGCGTTCTGCTCGATCTACAAGCACGCGCGCTACGAGCGCAAGCCGGTCGACGAGGTGCTGGCGGACGTGCGCACGGCCGCGGCGAATCATCCCGACCCGGGATGGGTGCGCGGCGTGTTCCTCCAAGACGCAGACCCACTCACCGCACCGACGGATGAGATCGTGGAGGTGCTGCGCGCGGTCCGCAAGCATTTCCCCCACTTAGAGCGCATCACCGCGTACGCCCGCGCACGCACGGTTCGACGCAAGCGCGGCGATCTGCCGCGGCTGCGCGAGGCCGGGCTCACGCGCCTACACGTGGGCCTCGAAACCGGATACGGCCCGCTCTTGGAGAAGATTCGCAAAGGTGCGACCCCGCAGATCATGATCGAAGCCGGCCAGGCCGCAAAGGCCGCCGGTTTGGAGGTGAGCGAGTACGTCATGCCGGGGCTCGGCGGCCGGCAGTGGTCGCGCGGGCACGCGATCGCGTCCGCGCAGGTGCTGAACGCGATCGACCCAGACTTCATCCGCCTGCGCACGCTGAGCCTGCGCGAGGGCACCCCGCTGTGCGACTCGTGGCGGGCCGGCGAGTTCGAGTTGCCCACGGACGAGGAGATCGTGCACGAGATCCGGCTGTTCGTCGAGACGCTCGACGGCATTCATAGCCGCGTGACGAGCGACCACATCCTGAACCTGCTGGAGGACGTGGAGGGCCAGTTGCCCGGCGATAAGCCAACCATGCTCGCGCGCATCGACGCGTTCCTGTCGCTGCCAGCCCGCGAGCGCGAGGTCTTCACGGCCGGCCGGCGCGTCGGCGCACTCCGGTTGCTGGCGGACATGGGCGACCCGGCCAAGCTCAGCCAAGCGGAGGCCGCGCACGCGGAGCTGGCCCAGCAGGCGGCCCAAGCCGGACAAACGCTCGACGAGTGTCTCCACGCGATCCGCATGACCTTTGTGTAAGCATCCGAGAAGCCGAATGCCTTGACACCTGTGCTAACAAGGCGGGCTGCGCCCGCAACGCGGGAGCGGAACGCCTTCGCGTTCCGACGGACGGGGAAGGCCGTCCGCTCGACATGAGCAACTTCTTGTTTTCTGTCGCGGTTGCTGACCGCGAAGGCGCTAATATGTTCGTGCATAAGTCAGAGATGCTCAACCAACGCCACTGCTGGGACAAGCCCCGTGCTGGCGTGCTGTCCGAGCGTGAATAGCAGTTAGAGGAGCAAGAATGTCTTGTGAACAACGCGAGCTTTGCCCGCAACCCAACGCTACAGTTGAGTTGTGAGCCCTTGTCTTGACAAGGACCTGCGCATGTGGCGAAAACAACTACTTGTTTTTCGTCGCGGTTCCCCATGGCTAAGGAGCTATGCTTTCTCGCAGACTTCGCTGCGAGAAAGGGGCGGCTGCGCCGCAGTTCCTAATCTTCATCTTACTCATAAATCTTACTCATAAAACGCATGACACGGCGGAGGAGTAGGACAAAGAGTAAGACTAAGAGTAGGAGGGTGACAGTACATCGACAACATGCTGTCCCGATATTTGCGCTAAGGAGTGTCCGTCGCGAAATGCCGCGCGACGGGCGCTTGTAGCGCGCTCGTAAGAGCGTCTCTGGCCGGTAATGCGGGAAACCACAGAACGGAACGCACTGACGTGCGTGCTACCAGCGGGCTCCGTGCATTTCGCGACAGAGACCAAAGGCAGGCAACTCACCACCGCGCTAGCGGCCGCCTTAGCCGCATCCACTCAACAACTTATGGAGATTGCCGCGTGAACTTCTTGTTTTCCATACCTGTTCCGGATGGCTAAGGCACTACGCTTTCTCGCAGACTTCGCTGCGAAAAAGGGGCGGCTGCGCTGCCGTCGGGCCGCTTGTAGTAGGGCGATTTATCGCCCGTCTGCCTCGTGAGAGCAAGGACGTTCGACGGGCAATGAATTGCCC
>JAJRTI010000060.1 GCA_024278415.1 Planctomycetota bacterium
CGCCTCCAGCACGCTCGTCTTCCCCGAGTCGTTCGGGCCGATCAGCACGTTGAACTGCCCGAGCTTCAGCGTGACGTCGGCCAGGCACTTGTAGTTGCGGATGGTGATCTGCTCTAGCATGGCATGGCCCCAAGAGAGGCGCGCAGAAGATGCTCAATTGCGCATGAGAATGCTCACGCGGAGCAACATACCACAGGCCTGCACCGCTTTCAAGAATCACCGACGTACATGGGAAAAGGGCTCCAGACCACGATGGGTCCGGAGCCCTTCAATTGTTTGAACAGCTTGGGTTGCGAAGCGCGGGATGCAGGGCTCAGCCCAGCAGGCCCTTCGCGGTGTCGACCGCGCTTGCGGCGTCGGGTGCGTACCCGTCCGCGCCGATTTCGTCTGCGTAGTTCTGCGTGACGGGTGCGCCGCCGATCATGACCTTGACGTTCTCGCGCACGCCGGCCTCCTTGAGGCCGTCGATGACGTTTTGCATCTGAGGCATGGTCGTGGTGAGCAGCGCGGACAGGCCGATGAGGCTTGCGCCGTCGTTCTGCACCGCGGCCACGAACGCCTCGGGCGCCACGTCGATGCCCAGGTCTAGCACCTCATAGCCTCCGCCCTTGAGCATCATGGCTACAAGATTCTTGCCGATGTCGTGCAGGTCGCCCTTCACCGTGCCGATGGCGACCTTGTGCTCCGGCACCACGCCGGCGTCGGCCAGCTTTGGCGCGAGCACTTCCATGCCGGCGTTCATCGCGCGAGCCGCGATGAGCACCTCGGGCACGTAGAATTCGTTATTCTTGAACTTCGAGCCGACCACGGCCATGCCCGCGATCAGGCCATCGTTCAGGATCTCGTTCGCCGCGACGCCTTCGCCGATGGCCGCTTCGACCATGGCCACAACGTCGTCCTTCTTTCCACCAATGAGCGCTTCTGACAATGCTTTCAGGTCAGCCATCCGACAGTTCCTCCTCGACTTGGTCACCGGCGTGCGGCCGGCCGTGCGCAACCATTAGATTCGCCTGGGGCAGCCAACCCCAAGGCCCATGCGCAGGCGTGTGCCACGTGCGGCGCCGCAAAAGATGCGATTCGTTTGTTGCTACAGGAAGGCTTACAGAGAGAGCCGGCCGAGGTGGCCGGCTCACAGGATGGGCGGTAGTGTAACAGCGCCCTCGCGGGCTGTCAATGCGTTAGCAATCTTTTTTGCAGACCGCTTCAACGCCTGGCGAAACGGCCGCGCGCAAGCGCCCCTGAGGGCGGAACGGGCTACTTGGCCTGCGCCGCTCCGGGCGGATCCACAGGCTTCGCGGCCGCGCCGGTCGTGGCCGTATCCGCGCTCTTGGCTTTCGCCGGCGCGGCGGCCCGAGTCGGTGGTTTGGCAGGTGCGGCCGTGTCCGTTCGGCCTTGGTCGATGCGCTCGATGCGCGACTTGGCCACCGCGCGGATCTCGTCATCGCTCGTGAGCTTGAGCACGGCGTCATAGTGCGGCTTGGCCTCCGCGTCTCGTCCTGCCGCTTCGAGGCATCGCGCCAGGTCGAATTCCACCTGCATGGTGAGGTATTGGGGGCATCCCTTTCGCAGCCGCTGGAGTGCGGCCACCGCCTCTTCGTACTTGCCGAGTTGTTCCGCCGCGAGCGCCTGGCCCCAGAGCCCCAACTGCCCGGCGGGCGTGCGGCCGTATTTTGCGACGAGCCTGGCGTACGCGTCGTGCGCGCCCTGGTAGTCGGCCTTCTCGTAGAGCGTGTTGCCCCACTCCAGCTCCACGAACGGCGTGGCCGCGGTATCGCCGTAGTCGCGCAGGATTCGCTTGAACTTGCGAGCGGCTTCTTCCGCATCCTTCTTGCGGTCGCGGGTGTCGGCTTTTAGCCGTTCGGCCTGGTCGATCTCTTGCGTGACCGTGGACAACTGGAGCCACGACTGGCTTTCCCGCTCGGCTTCCTTGACGAAGTACCACACGATCGCGGCGGCCACGAGCGCGAGGCCGCCCGCGATGGCCATGGCCTCGCGGTTGTGCTCCTGGCACCAGGCCCATGCAGCCTTCGCGCGGTGGGCGAGCTTGTCGTCGAACGTCTCGATCGGCTCAGGGGCCAGTTGCTTACGCTTGCGCTTGCGCTTGGGGCCGCTGTCATACCCGTCCCGTTTCCTGCGTTTATACAGGGCAGGCTGGGGCTCAACGAATGGAGGTCTCATTCGAGTATCTCGTACACGCGGATGGTGAGGGACACAGAGAAGCGATGCTGCTCCACGAGCACGGAGCAGCGTTCCCGGCCTTTGCGGAAATCAAAAAACGTGCGGTCGCCGAGTGTCTGCGAGTGCACTAGGCGCCAGTTGCCAATGCCGTACTGGTCGCGCACAAAATCTTCGAGCGCTGCCCGGTCGAGCCTGCCCTCATAGCGGAGGATCAGGTTCCGATGGTCCGGGCTTTCGCTCGCGGCCACGTCGGAGCGCACAAGCTTGAAGCCCACCGGCGCGACCACGTCGGGGAACCGCGGATCGCGCTGGACCTTGGAGAGGTCCACCGGCGTACTCATGCACGAGCACAACACCACGGCCGCGCATGCAGCGGCGAGGGGCAGGCACACTCGGCCTCTAGTGCGTGGATTCATCATCGTTCGTGGGTGTGTGCTCCCGTTGCGCCTCAGACCCCATCGTGGAAACGCAATAGGTTATCATCCGCCGATCAGCGAGTCAAACCAAGGCGCGCCTGGGGGCCATCCGTCGCGTTGGCGCTTCCCGCGGCGCGGCCTCGGATCGAGTCGGGAGCGAGCGCGTGCTTGAGCAGCAGCACACCTGCCACCTTGCCTTTGAAGAAGGCCGGGTTGGTTGCGTAATCCCGCCGGCCGATGCGCAGAGGGAAATCGTTGACGAACGGGCCGAAGCCCGCCATGTCATGCGCCCCGCCGCTGGGCTGGCCGTTGACGTAGGCCTGCCCGACGTCGCCCCGTTTGACGAATGCGACGTGGACCCATTCCCGGTCCGGCACCGACTCCGCGGCGGTCGACAGAAAGACGTTGTTGACCCTCAACGAGACGCTTCGGGGCACGCCGGCTTTCTGCCACCCCCACGACCATTGCCGGGGACTGCCGAAGCCGTTGCCCTTGGAGAGAATGGTCCCCGCATGCTCCCGGAAAACCCAGGCCATGATCGTGAAGTCGCCGTCGCCTAGGTGCAGGTCCGCGGGCGCCTCGGCGTAGCCTGTCTTCCCGTCCAGGCGCAGCGCGGCTCCGCCAAACGGGCCGCCAGTCGGCTCCACGACCGCGTCGCCGTGCAACTGCGCGTCGCCTCCGCCGCCGGACGCGTCGAGCAGTCGGTCTGCGAAGAAGCGCTTCAACGGATACGACACGATGATCTTGGTCGGCCCGAGCGTGATCCGCCTGGCCTCATCGATCGAGTTGCGCGCGGCGCTGGCGTCGCGAACGTTGGCGACCGATAGCGCATACGACGCGTTGGGATCCAGGCCCGCTACGTCCAATCTCACGCGGTCGGGCGCCAGCATCTGCGCGGCCACCACGGTGGCCGGCGGGTCGAATCGGTAGTTCTTCGGCGCCTGCGCCTGCGCGGGATCGACCGCCTCGCTAAACGCGACGCGCACGCGTCGGCCACCGGGCAACACGCGGGCGCCGGTCAGCGCGGGTGGCACGCGATCGGCAGGCGTGCGGACCTCGCGCTCCTCCGTGGCCGCGCCGAGCTTGGTGAAGTCGCCGCACCGGGCGGCCACGCGGTAGCGGTACGCGGTCTGCTCCGCGAGGAAGCGGTCGACGAAGTGCGACGCCTCTGTCTGGCCGATCGCCTTGCCGTCCCGGAACACGATGTATGTGGGCGGGCCGTCAAGTCTAGCGGCCGGCGCTTCCCATTCCAGGGCAATCGTATCGTAGGCCGTCGCCTTGGCCCTGAAGCTCTGGGGTGCGGGAAGCGGCTTGCGCACTGGCGGCCGGCCGCCGAAGGCCGCGGGGAACTCATCGGTCAGGCCGATGTGTTCGTAGTCCATCAGCGCCTCGTTGAAGCCCGGCTTCCAACTCACGTTATCCGTCTGCGCGGACGCGGCGTTGTCCGGGCCGTTGCTGCGGATTTGGCGGCCTTGGGAGCGGATGATGTGGACGTTCCGGAAGATTTGGTCCATGGACATCTTGGGCCAGTCGAGGAAGATGCCGTCCGGGCCAATGTCCTTCATGGATGGGATCGCGCGGGTGTCCGCGACGGTGATCTGCTCGAAGGTGTTGACACAGCCGCCGCCGGGGTTGTTCAAGTCCGCGCAATGGAGCGCGCCCATGTCGCCGCCGTCTTGGCCGCAGCGATACACGCGGAGATGGTGCATCCGATTGCCCTTCGCCGGCGGATGCGTCGTCCACACCGGCGGCCCGTATTGCTGGCCCGTGTTCCCCCGCACCGTGACCGCGTAGCGCACAGAGTCGTGCAACTCGCAATGGCTGATTTCGTTGTAGCTCACGTTGAACACGTTCACGCACGCCGCGTATGTGTGAATCTCGCCAATGTTGTGAATGCGGCAATTGTAAATTCGGTTCCGCTCGCATCGGTCTCGATTCGGCCCGGTTTTCTTGGACGCCGCGAATCGATTGCAGAGCGTGATGCCGTTGACGCCCATGTGTTCGATCCAGCAGCCGGTGACTAGGTTGTTCGTGTTGTGGCCGATCATCATGATGCCGTTGCGGCCGCTGTTGCGCAGATGGCAATTGCGGATTACGACGTGGGCCGTGTTGCCCATCCAAATCAGCGCGCCATCGGTCCGGCCGCATTGCGCGGCCCACCAGCCCTTGGGGAACCCGTCCGTCTCCTCCAAGGCCAGGCCCTCGAGGGTCACGTTCTCGACACACGCGTTGCGCGACTCGCCTTTGATCTGAATCAGTCTGGTCAGCACGGGCGCGGCGATGCCGAGCGTGTCGGGATGGCCCTTGCCCATGGGCATGTAGTAGAGCGTGTGCGCGGCCTCGTCCACGTAGAACTCGCCCGGCGCGTCGAGGAAGCCCAACTCGTCTTCGAAGAAGAAACGGGCGCGGGCTCCCACGCCTCTCCAAAAGCGGCCGGCAAAGGTCACACGACAACCATCGGGATCAATCGCGATGACCTTGCGGACGGTCCGCATCCAGTCGCTCTTGCCCTCTGAGAAGAGGAGGAGCTTCATTTTGGTCACGGACGTCACCGGCGGTGCATCCTCCGGCCGGTAGATCAGCCAGCCGGTCTTCTCGCCTTTCTTGGACTTCGGGCTGCCGTCCACGCTCACCAGATAGCGGCCGCGCGCGGTGGGCATGTTGGGGTGGTGCTCGTAGTTGGGGAACCGCGCCTTCCACGCGCGCTGGCCGCCTTCATAGAGCGTGTGGAAGAGCATCCCCTCCGGGATCTCGATCTTCCAGATGCCGTCCCGGTGTTCCTGCCAGCCGACCAAGGGCATGCTGCCGAGGAGCCGCGCCTCGCCCAAGCCACCCGCGCTGCGGTAGACCACGCGGTGGCCGTTGCGTCCGGAGTCGGCCTCGGTGAACTCCAGGGTCTGGCTCAGGCGGTACACACCGGGCGCCAAGTTCACCACGACGTCTCCGTCCATGTCCGGCGCAGCCTCGCGCGCCGCGGCTTGCGCACGGTGCAGCGTTCGGAACGGCGCGGCTTGTGTGCCGGGCGCTTCGTCGTTGCCGGTTGGGCTGACGTAGAACGTTCGTCCGGCCGCCGCGGCCGCGTGGGGCAGTACCGACAGCGCGAGGAGCGCGGCCAGGTCTGCCCAGCACCACAGATGGTGTCTTCTACTCATTGATGTTCCTCGTTTGGGGAGGGCGGTCGCCGCATGCGCCAGCACGCAGGCCGACCGGCGAGCGGCTCACAGAACGCCCGCATTCTGGCGAATGCGGCTACCGCCAGCCTTCGGGAGGATACAGCTTACACGATCCAGGCCTGGCTCACAGTTCCAGCTCCTGCCCCAGGTCTCTCAACGCGGCCTGGACCTTCTGCATGTCGAGTTCGCGCAGCGACTGTCCCGCGGACGCGGCGAGCGCGGCGGCTACGCCTGCGCCCTGGCCCACGGCCAGGGTGGTGACCATGACGCGCAGGATCCAGTACTGGTCCGTGCCCGCGCTGCGGCCGGCTCCCATGACGAGGCCCTCCATCCCGCGCGGCAGCAGGCAGCCCAGTGGGATGTGGTACAGGCGGTCGGACATGACCTGCGCGCCCCATGCGCCCGGGCCTTTGTGTTTCTTTTCGTGTGTGTAGGCCACGCCGCGGCCGACCGTATCGGGATAGGCTTTGCCCGCGAGGTAGTCCTGCTTGGTGAAGAGCACGTCCGGCTCGATGCGCCGGGAGAATCGCACGCCGAGATTGGCCGCGGTGCCCGCGACGTAGCATTGCTCGAAGCCGGGGATGTACTTGCGGTACACGTCCGCGACCGTGAAGGCCATGCGCCGGCCGTCGGCGATGCTGCGCGTGATGGTCTCGATGTCCAGCCCGTCGAAACGCACGAACCCTGTGATCACGTGCGCGATCCCGGTCTGCCGCATGACGTGCATCTGGCACGCGTCCGTCGTGTCGTGGAGGCCGATCTTCGCCGGCAGGTCGCCGCTGGCCTTCGCGGCCTGGAACGCGCGCATCTGGATGCCGCCGCCGTGGGGGAACAGGAGCGTGCCGCAGTCGTCGTACT
The DNA here is from genome assembly GCA_024278415.1 of Planctomycetota bacterium. The sequence goes on from JAJRTI010000060.1 coordinate 6,626, forward strand.
GTGCGAGCGCTTCGTCGAGGTCCCAATCCACGTCCATGTACGTCGGGTACTCGTCGGGGTTCTCTCTGAAGTAGCCGACGAATGCGTCCGCGTCGACGTTGCCGAGCCGGAAGCAGAGGCTGGCGGGCTCGCCGGCTTCCCGCGTGCCCACGACCGGCGCGCCGGCCGCCGCGGCCACGTCCGCGTCGCCGGTCGCGTCCACCACGACACGGGCGAGCCATGCCTGGCGGCCGGACTTGCTCTCCACGATGACGCCTTGGACCGTGTTGCCGTCCACGACCGCGCCGGCGATCTGCGTGTCGAGAAGCAGGTCGACGCCTGCGTTCTCGAGCAGCTCCTGGAGCACCAACTTGCCGCGCTCGATGTCGTAGATGATGTGGCCCTTGTGCTCGCGCCAGCGCTTGCCGTAGCCCATGGCCTCGGCGAGTGCGTCGGCCACCTCGACGGGAATGCCCGCGGGCCCGAGGCGGTGGTCGGACGTGTAGTAGCAGTTGAAGATGCTGCAACACATGCCCGCGGTCGCGACGCCGCCGACGAAGGTGTTGCGCTCGATGAGGATCGTGCGTGCGCCGGTGCGCGCCGCGGCGATAGCGGCCGCGATGCCGCCCAAGCCGCCGCCGGCAACAATGACGTCGTACTCGCCGTGAACAGGCACTTCGCGTTGAGCTTCGGTGATCGCTGGGGGGTGCATAGCGGATCTCCCATTCTATGTCCCATGTGTCTCATATGTCTCATAGGACCGATACGGCTCATGCGGCCTCTCGCGCGGCCGCGTCACACCATCGCCCATGCGCGCTCGACCCGGTCGAACGCGTCGGCGATGGTCTCCTCGACGCTCTTGCCGGGCCAGGGGGTCATCTCGATGAGCAGGTCGCCGCGGTCGTCTTTGTCCAGGAAGCCCACGTCGAGCAGGCAGCGCAAGATTTCCGCCACCTCCGGCACGTCGATCTCGCCGCCATCGAAACCGATCGGCGGGTGTGTGTCACCGTAGCGCGGGTGGGAGGTGTCCTTGAGCACGCAGTTGCCCAAGTGCACGCGCTGGAGCGCGGGGGCCACGGTGCGGATCGCGCCCTCAAACGTCTCGAACATGAGCGGCACGTGCGCGAGGTCTAACTCGATGCCGAAGTTGTCCACCTCCGGCTTGAGCGTTTCGATCAGATCCATGCACTCTGCGGTCGAGCCGTAGAGGAACTTCTTGTCGATGGTTGTGTCGAACGGCTCGAGCAGCGCGGTGATGCCGCGTGGCTTAAGCTCCGCGCAAAGCCAGCGACAGAAGTCGGCGAAGGTTTCGTAGTCCGCGGATGTGGCGTCTTGGGGTGCGGGGCCCCCGGACGCGAAGATGAGCCCGGTCGCGCTAATGGCTGCCGCGCACTCGACCATGTCCTTCACGATCATGCGGATCTGCGCCTGCTCGTGCGGCGCGGGGCTGCTGAGCCCGATCTTGCGCAGCGGGAAGAAGTGCGTCGCGAAGGTGACGTGCTCCTTGCCGCACGCGCGGAGGACCGGGATCAGCAGCGCCCGGCGCTCCGCGCCGTACGGCAGGCAGCAGTCGAAGGTCTCCATGTCCTCACGCTGGCAGAACGTCTCGAGCGTGCGCACGTGTGCGTCCGGATCCTCCATGCACTCGGGATAGAGCATGTGGTGGACCAAGCCCAGGCGGGCGTACTGTCGGATGTCTTCGTCCATGGTTGTCCTCTCGTGGGGCGCGGTTCCGCGCCGGTAGCAGCCCGTGATGCGGGAGGCCATCAGCATATCTGCGCCGCGGACCTCAGGCAAGCGCCGTAGGCTCGTAGTAGGGCGATTTATCGCCCGTTGCTCTGGGCGCAGAGACGGGCGATAAATCGCCCTACTACGAACGACCCGAGCGTCCGCTTGACCCCCGCGCATGCAGTTGCTATACCCACTCCCTCTCGCATCACCTCGACCCCATTCGACCGGAGCACAACCATGGCATCGATCTTCGAAGGCGCTGACAAACTCGGCGGCCCGTTGACCGTGCGCGAGCGCTTCCAGCGCGTCATGCACTACCAGAAAGTCGACCGCATCCCCTTCTTCGAGTTCGGCTACTGGGACACGACGCTGCCTCGCTGGCATGACGAGGGCCTGCCCAAGGAGATCGACAACGAGGCCAAGGCGTATGCGTACTTTGGCATCGAAAACTGGGCCCACTCGGGCGGCGCGGTGGGCCTGCTCGGCAATGTGTACGAACCCAAGGTGCTCGAGGAAGGCGAGAACTACACCATCCACCGCGACAACGTGGGCACGGTCAAGAAGGACGTGAAGGACGGCATCCGCACCATTCCTCACTTCATCGAGTACGGCCTCAAGAACCGCGACGACTGGGAGAAGTTCAAGGCCCACCTCCAGCCGGACCTGTCGCAGCGCGTGCCGCCGCAGTTCTACGACAACGTGCCGGCGATCAACGCGAGCACCAACCCGGTCGCGGCGCCCATCGGCTCTCTGATCGGCTGGCCGCGCAACTGGATGGGGTTCGAGAATATCGCGATGCTCGCGTACGACGACCCGGACCTGCTCGACGACATGTGCGAGACCTTGTGCGTGCTCGTGTGCGCGGTGCTGGAGGAGGTGTGCCAGTACGTGCAGGTCGACTTTGGCGCGGGGTGGGAGGACATTTGCTTCAATAGCGGCCCCATCGTGTCACCGTGGATCTTCGACAAGTTCATCGTGCCGCGCTACGCGCGCATCACCGACGTGCTCAAGCGCCACGGCTGCGACATCGCGTGGACGGATTGCGACGGCAATGTGACGCCGATCTTGGACCAGTTCCTCGCGGGCGGCATCAACTGCATGTTCCCCGCGGAGGTCAAGGGCGGCTCGGACCCGGTGGCCATGCGCGAACAATGCGGCAAGGACTTGCGCATCGTGGGCGGCGTGGACAAGCTCGTGCTCCAAGAGGGCCCCGCGGAGATCGAGAAGGAACTCGAGCGCATTCGCCCCGTGGTGGAGGAGGGCGGTTTCATCCCCACGGTCGACCACCGCGTGCCATCGAGCGTGCCGCTGGAGAGCTACAAGTTCTACATCAAGACGAAGCGGCAGATGTTCAACGCCGGCTCGCGTGAGCCGCAGTACGCGGAGTGAGCGCGGGATTCGGAGCGGAACGCCTTCGCGTTCCGACGGACGGTCCCGAGGCCTCGGGATCCGCTCCCCTTCCGTCTGGGGACACGAAGTCGGACGCTTCGCGTCCTTGGTTCATGTCCCCGGCGCCTCCCCCTCACTGAGCTTTCCAGACTTCTCCGGTCTTGCCACTGACCAGACGGAGCTGCCGCCCCCCGGCGGTGCGTTGCACTTGGTACTTGTACTCTTCCCACGACCCGTCTTGCCACATCATGTAGAGCACTCCATTGGCCGCGTTCCATTTCCCTTGCTTCGATGACTTCTGCGGGCCGGTGTCCAACCAGACGCCCCCGGCCCCGGCGATCGTTTGCGACACGTCGGTCCTGGACCATGTGCCGTCGGCTTGGAACGCTAACCGGCTCTGCGTCTCAGATGCCATCTTGGCGCGGGACCAGGCGGTTTCGAAGGGCGACTGGTTGGAGATCGCGGAGGTGGACACGAGCGTCCACGCGCCGACGAGTTGGGGATCCTTCTGGCCTTCGCCGAAGCCAAATGACGCGAACATCTGCTTCAGATCCTGGTTCCGCGAGTCGATTTGGTCTTTGAGGCCGAACGCGATCAGCGCTACGCCCCAGCCCTTGATGATGCAGGCGTAAGCCCGTGCGCGCACGACCTGCCCCTGGTTGCCTTGTGCCTGCCATTCGAGGAGCACGCCCTGGCCGCTGCTCATGGACACGGGCTGGGGTTGGCCGATGCGCTGGAGGGCCGGGGTCAAGCTTTTCACCTGCTGATCCAAGTACTGGATGACCTGCGGGTCGTCGGGGCGCTGGATACCTTCTTGGGCGACGGTATCGCCAATGATGACGTAAAGCTCGCGCTGCGGGTCCGCGTTCGGCGGCACGATCTGGAGGGCTTCGCCTTGGGTCTGGACGCGCCAGCCCGCGGGAATCCAGCAGGAGAACCCGATGGGGTGGCGGAAGATCCGGCCCTTCCGAGCCGCGGCGGGCCGCGCTGGCGCGGTTCCTTGCTGCGGGCGCACGGCTTGAGCTGGGACTGCCCGGCCGCGGAGGAGGGCCGCCTTCTTGCGCTGATACTCCTCGTTGCTCAAGATGCCGGCTTGGCGCGCGGCTTCAAGCGCGTTGAGCTTCTGCCGCGTGGCGGCGTCGATTCGTGGTGCGGCCGCGCGCGATTGCGCCACGATTTCTGCCTTATTGCGCGCGTACTCCGCTTCGCTCAAGATGCCGGCTTGCCGCGCGGCCTCAAGCGCTCCGAGCTTCTGCGCGGCCGACGCCGCGATGGCCGCCGACGCCCCCAACCAGACCGCCAAGCCCAACACAGCGACGAGGTGTTTCGGGTCAACAAGCATTCTCATGGTCCACGTTCCTCCTACGCAAGAGATGACAGCGGCTGACGCCGAAGCACAGGGTGCTAAGTCTAACGGAGTTCCCCGCCAAATCAACCGCGGGGGCCTACGTGCTACATGCTACGGGAACTCGCTCGGCCATTGATAATCCTCGCGGCCTCGGCCATAATCCTAGCGTGCGGCCACAACCGAAGAGGCTCTCAGTCTTACGCTGACTCGATGCGTGGCATTTGCCACAGCCGGAAAGAGAAGGATCCATCATGCGAAAGACGACGATAGTGTTCTGTTGCGCGGCCTTCGGCTGGATGCTTGCCGCCGGCGCCGCTTCGGTTTCCATTCGGGACCCGCTGGATGCGAAGCAATGGCGCGAGTGCGGAGGCGATTGGAGCTTCGCCAACGGCGTGGTGGCGCAGAAGGCCGTTTGGTTCACCGAAAGCCAATTCGAGGTCACTGCACACACGTTTCTGCGTTCCCCGGCGTTTTCCGATTTCACCGTGACGTTCGAGTTCAAGGTCGACCCGGCGAGCCCGGGCGTGGGCGCGGCGCAGTTTCTGTTCCGCGCCACCGACAGCCGCACGTACTACCTCGTCCAATTCAGCAGCAAGGCGAGCGGCGTCTACTGGGTGCGCGAGTCGCACAAGAAACACTGGATCAACGTGAAGCGCGCGCACCAAGTTCCCTTGCGCAAAGGGCAATGGCACAAGGTGCGGGTGGCCGCAAAGGGGCCGGCCGTCGCCATCGCAGTGGATGGCAAGGAGGTGCTTGCGGCCAGCGACTCCACGCTGAAGGCCGGGCGGATCGGGTTCGGCAGCAGCCAGGCCAGGGTGGCCTATCGCCGCATTCGGGTGCAAGGCGAGGCCGTCGAGTTGTCGCC